>CAYOLA010000169.1:0-5320 GCA_964404735.1 uncultured Bacteroidales bacterium | reverse complement strand
GTTGACGGCTACCTCATGTTCGACGAACAGCTTTATCCTTATCCCTATTTTTACGACGATATGGTCCTTTTCAGGATTACCCGTCACATCTCCCCCTTTATGTGCCATGCCATCAGGCTCTATTCCTATGACGGCGACGGCATCTGGTATGAGGGCGACAGCACCCAGGCCACTTTTCGCTGGAAAGCATCCATCGACGGCAATGTGGGCAGTGACATCAACGTGGCAGTCAGGCTTTTCCCTTCGGGTGATATAGATTTCTTTTACGGCAACATCAACATTGGCGACAACATATTGTGGATACCCGGTTTGTGCGACGGGAACGAAGATGATATGCAGTTTTCGGAATTCTATTTTGATGAGCTTCCCGACCCGAACAGCAAATATTCATACAGCAGATACAGCTACCCCGAATGGCTCAGTGTTTCAAAAGAAGGGCTGATCAGCGGCACGCCGCAACAACAGATCAGCAGCGAAGCCCTTACCATTAAGGTTACCGACAATAATTTTGTTTACGACTTCAGCACCCTGCTGTTCTCCACTTCGGGCATCCCGATAGAGGATTCGGTATCCTCGGGGGGAGATGAGATCATAGAGTACGGCGAGATTGCCCTGCTCAGCGTGACCATCACGAATCTGGAGGATGAAAGCATCAACAATGCCAGCATGACGATCGACATCAGCGATCCCTATATCAACGTGCTTGATAATTATGAATACATTGGCACGTTGCCTGTAGGGCAAAGCGTACAACTAATAAATGCATTCTCCTTCAAGGTGGCTTCCGACATTCCGGACGAACACCTGATCGAGATAGAAACCAATATTTCGGGAAGCGGCCAGGTATGGGAAAACCTGCTTCTCCACTTTGCCTATGCGCCCGATATCAGCATTACCGATATCTTTTTCAATGATGATGGCAACGGAATTCCCGACCCCGGCGAAACAGCCGACCTGCAACTCAGGATATTCAATGACGGCGGCAGCAAAGCCTCCCAGCTGCACTGCCTGCTTTTGTGCCAGGACCCCCATATCACCATTCATGAAGACTCGGTCTATCTGCAGGTCCTGAGGCCCGATTCCGCTTCCTGGCTGACATACAGCATTACTGTTTCGCCGGATATCCCGATCGGGCACGAACTGGCATTTGAACTCAAGCTCGACGGGAATATGGGCTTTGAAGCAAGCCTGCCCTTTACCCTCATTGCCGGACTCACGGTGGAAGATTTTGAAACCGGCGATTTCAACCTCTTCAGCTGGGGGTTTACCGGCAACCGCAACTGGATCATCAACTCACAATATCCTTACGAAGGCAGCTACTGCGCCCGTTCGGGCAGCATCCTGCATGGACAGTCGAGCAGCATGATCCTCGACGTGAACGTTCTCGAAGAAGGCAACATCAGTTTCTTCAGGAAAGTTAACTGCCAGGGCGACGGAACCGGCAGCAGCGACCACCTTGCCTTTTTCATCAATGACATTGAGCAGGCGCGCTGGGACAGCATACTCCCATGGGAAGAAGTCATTTTCCCTGTCGGGGAAGGTTATAACCGCTTTGAGTGGAAATACGAAAAAGATGCAAGCGTAAGCACAGGGCTGGATGCCGCCTTCATTGATTACATCAGCCTGCCTTCATGCCTCGATGCCATGCCACAGCTGTTGATTGAACCCGAAGCCTTTGACAAGGCCATGAAGCCCGATGATACCGATACCGACACACTCTTCATCGACAACCCCGGAGAGGGTGAAATCATGTTCACGCTGATGATCACCTCGGCAAAGGATCATGGGCAGGACGGGAACAGGAGCATCGAAGGCTCCTACCTGGAATGCAACCAGAACAGCTTCTTTACCGGCGAACCCTTCAACTGGTCATTTGTGCTTTATAACGGCAGCGAGGATGACGAATGGCTGACGGAGCTGACCTTGAAAATACCGGAGGGCATCATCATTGAGTCTGCCACCAACTTTACCGGAGGGTCGGGCGGGCCCCTTGCCTTCACGGGTGGCTTTGGCAACGGCCCGCTGATGCGATGGTACGGAGAGGATGCCTCCGGCTGGGGTGTCGTCTACGGCGGGGAGTTTGCCAACGGGCAATTCTCAGGGCATATTGAATCCGGCTTTACAGGCAATGCCGTAATGGATTATGTCATTACAGGCGACATGTACGGCAACGAACCCCATGTTGTGGAAGGGCAGATCAGCCTAACCAGCATGGGGGGCATCGTGCCATGGATCAGTGCCGATCTTTATGAAGGAAGCGTTCCGGGTGAGCAAGGGCAGCAGATCATCCTGACCTATGATACCGAAGGAATGGACGACGGCCATTACTACTGCAATATCATCGTATCCGATAATTTTCAGCATGAAACCATCATCCCCGTGCACCTGCTTGTCGATACCTACCTCGGCATTAGCGGCAGGGAAAGCGAAAGCAGCCGGGTGCAGGTATTCCCTAACCCCTTCACCGATGAGATCGAAATCATCCTGGAAATGCCCGGTGAGGAAGAGGTTAGCATGCGCCTGCTCGACATACGGGGCGTTGAACGCGCAGTAATCCTTGACAAGACCACGGTACCGGCCGGGAAAAGCTCCTATCGCTGGCAGGCCGCCCCCGACCGGGTTGGCAGCCAGGGCATGTATCTGCTTGTTGTTGAATATGGCGGAACACGGCATGTGAAAAAGATCATCCGCAGCAAAAAATAAGCATATATTTGCCCGAAAAACCAAACGATATGGACGAGATCAGGGATATTACAGAAAAATGGGGCGAGGCCCTCGCCTCGGCAACGGTTGATCAAATCACAAAACTATACGATGAGGAAGCTGTCCTTTGGGGTACGCTCTCACCCGTCATCAGGAACACACCGGCGCTGATAGCCGAATATTTTGAACGCTTCGCAGGTTTAAGCGACATCAGCGTGGACTTCGAAAAGCAATACATACGGCTCTTCGGCTCCATGGCAGTGAACACCGGCTATTACACCTTTACGTGGACCGATGAAGATAAGAATATCGCCGTACCGGCGCGTTATACCTTTGTTTACCGCAAGACCGGCGATGGCTGGAAGATCGTCGATCATCACTCATCCGTAATACCCGAACAGCCTTTCAAACCGGAAAAATACATGAGGCAGTGATTGGAAGTGTTTCATGGCGCATGGCCCTATGAAGCTGATCAAAAAAAACCTTTTTGCACTGATTCTGATCATGATGCTGGCACCGGCACTGGTAAAGGCATTCCCTGATCTTTTCACTTTTAACATCCCGCCGCTGAAAGGTTACCGGAAAACGGCCGCCATGCCGGAATTAAACCTGCAAAACTGGTTCAGTGGCAGCTACCAGCAAAAATACGAGCACTACCTGGAAGACCATATCGGGCTGAAAAACCTGCTGCTGAGGCTGCACAACCAGCTCGACTTCTCACTGTTCCGGAAAGGGAATGTAGCCTATATCGTGGTTGGCAGAGACAACTGCCTTTACGAAACCAATTATATCCTGGCCTATACCGGCCAGGACTTCCTCGGCCTGGAAGCCATAGAAAACAAATGCAGGATGATAAAAACCCTGCAGGATAGCCTTGAGGCATCGGGTACGGAATTGCTCATTGTGATGCCCCCGGGCAAGGCAAGCTTTTTTCCCGAAAATATCCCGGACAGGTTTTTGGAAAAAAAGACCGACAGCACCAACTATGAAACCTATACCGGGGTTTTCCGACGCATGGGGATCAATCACATCGACTTCAACGCATTATTCACAAGCATGAAAGACACCTCCCGCTTTGCACTCTACCACAAATGCGGCATCCACTGGAGCATCTACGGAGCCTGGTTCGCACTGGACTCCATCATCCGCCATATCGAAGCGCGCAGGAATATCGACATGGTTGATATGCACGTTGCAGGCTTTGAACTTTCGGATATACCAAGGGGCACCGACTACGACATGGGCGATGCGCTGAACCTTTTTTGCAGGATACACGACCGCCCGATGGCCTATCCTTACGGTTATAAATATGAAACGGAGGGAAAGGTGAAGCCAGGGATCATGGTGGTAGCCGACAGCTATTACTGGACCATTTATAACCTGCATAATTCATGGTTATTATGGAAGGAACAGGATTTCAGGTATTACAATCAGGAATCCTTTTCGCCAGGCAAGCCCGCAAAAAAGCCGGAGCGGATCACGGGTCCATACCTGAAGCGTTTTGACCTGATCATGATCATGTATACCGAAGCCAATTTGCCTAAATTTGCCAATGGTTTTTTCGCAGAAGCCCTGGCCGCCCTTCCGGAAGCCAGACGCTTTGAAGAGATCAGGCAGGGCATTATCAGGTCGCCTGAAAGGTTGAAGCAAACCAGGAGAAAAGCCATTGAAAGAGGCATCAGCCTGCAGGAGATGATCGACAGGGAAGCCAGGTGGGTACTCATTCATGAAACGGACAAAGTGAATCATCATACAGAAATTGAATAAAAGCCATGGTATTCAGCAGCAGCTTGTTCCTACTCTATTTTTTTCCGATATTCCTGGTGGTTTACTACCTGCTGCCCAGGATAGCCAAAAATCCCTTTGCCCTGTTCGCAAGCATCTTTTTCTATGCATGGGGCGCGCCCGACTTTGTTTTTATCGTGCTGGGCTCCATCCTGATCGATTATTTTATTGTGGGTGCAATGGATCGTTCGCATGGCAAAAAGCGGGGGAGGCTGCTGGCAGTTTCCATGGTGCTGAACATTGGCCTGCTGCTGTATTTCAAATATGCCAACTTTTTTGTCGAAAACCTGAATGAGTTGCTCGACCTTGTCGGGGCAGGCAGCATTCACTGGATGCGGGTTGTCCTGCCGATAGGCATCTCCTTTTTCACCTTCCAGAAGATCACCTATGCCGTAGATGTATACCGTAAGGTTTACGGGCCGCTGTCGCGGGTAACCGATTACGCCCTTTACATCCTGATGTTCCCGCAGCTCATTGCCGGGCCCATCGTCCGCTATAATGAGATCGCAGCCCAACTGGTCGACAGGCGCGCGCATGAAACCATCAACAACCGTCTCACGGGGTTTTTCCGTTTCGTGGTGGGGCTGTCGAAGAAAGTACTCATCGCCAACGTCCTCGGCGAGCATGTTGATGAGATCTTCGCCCTCGGCGGCGATCAGGTCAACAGCCTCACAGCATGGTGCGGGGTGATCGCATACAGCTTCCAAATCTATTTCGACTTCTCGGGATACAGCGACATGGCCATTGGCATTGGCCGGATGATCGGCTTTCGCTTTCCCGAAAATTTCAATAACCCCTACATCTCCCAAAGCATAACCGAATTCTGGAGAAG
>CAYOLA010000168.1:0-15284 GCA_964404735.1 uncultured Bacteroidales bacterium | reverse complement strand
GAGGCTTCCGGGTTTGCGCAATGCGACTGTGTGTAAACATGCTCAATGGTGTCGTTGATGTAGGGCTGGTTGTAATTCCATACCACGATGGTGCCGTCGTCAAAATCCCAGATATAGCTGGTCCCTACAGAATTGCCTGTATAGCCGTGCAGTACAAACTTTGCCGTATAGGGGGCGCAGCCCGAATTGGCTCCCACCCCGCTGATCCCCACCGAAGGGTTAACCTGGTTGGCAACCACGTAGGTGGTATCCGATATACAACCATTCACACCATAGGCAGTTACGGTGAGGGGGAATTCACCCATGGTCAGGTAAACGTGCATCAGGGGAAAATCGCCTGATGTCAGCCCAAGGGTGTCGGTACCGTCACCCCATGAAATGTCGAGGTGGGTGATGCAGTTCATGTTGGGCGTAATGTTGTCGATCCAGAGGGTATCGGTGGGATCGGCAGGGTTCACCGAATAACAATTCTGGAAGTTGTTGCCAGAAAGGTCCTGCAGCAGGGGCTGCGGCACCCTTTGGGTGGTTACCAGGTCGCTGTCGGTATCGGTACAGCCGATGCCGTCGGTAACAGTCAGTGCTACGTTGTATGACTGGCTGAGATCGCAGGCGGCATTATTATATGAATTATACGTATGCTGGGTCCAAGGCAAAAATAGCCCGGTGGCGGTATTTCCGTCGCCAAAATTCCAGCTGTAGTTCAGGTTTGTGCCGGTGCTTCCCGTAGCGTCGAAGTCGATGGGCGTGGTGGCGCACTGACCGTCGGGGCTGAAGGTAAAATCTGCCGTGGGCGGGTTGGGAAACACCAGGGTATCAGTATGGACAAGCCCGTTGCAATACTGGTCGCTGATAGTGAGTGTAACCACATAGGTATTGCCGAGGGTGAAAGTATGGCTTGGGTTGGTGGCCGTGGAGGTGGCCCCGTCGCCGAAATCCCATAAACGTGTGATCGCCCCGGTTCCCGTCGAATTATCGAAAAAATTAACCAGCTCGCAATTGCTCTGGTCATAGGTAAAGTCGACCGTTGCAGCCGGAAAAACATTGATGGCAAACAAATAGGTGTTCGAACAACCATATTGGTCGGTAAGTGTAAGGCTAACATTTTTGATGCCTCCCGTGGCATAGGTATGCACCGGATGCTCTTGCGTGGAGATCTGTCCGTCGCCGAAAGTCCAGAACCAGGCAGGTGAAATACCGGCATAGGTGGAAGTGTTGGTGAAGGATATCTCACTGCATCCCGACTGGGTGTAGGTAAAGGAGGCCTGTGGCAGGGCAGTGGCCAGCACGTTCTGTACAATGGAATCGTAACAACCCGAAGTGTCATATACAAACAGGATTACCTGGTAGGTCCCTGCAGCCGGATAGGTATGCGAAGGATTGGTGGCCGTACTGGTGGTTGCATCGCCAAAATGCCAGCGATAATAGTCAACCTGTCCGGGAGGTGTTACGGTGGTCCCGTTGGTAAAGGCAATCCGGAAGTCCTGCGAACAGGATTTCTGAAAAGTGAAGGCCGGGTTGACCGGGCACTGGGCGAGTGAAGGCATCGCAAAGGCAAAGAAGGAAAGCAGCCATGCGAATAAGACGGAAGGACGGTAGATTTTTCCCATGCCAATTTGGTTTTGATTATTTAAAGCCTTAAATACCAGTAAAAAATGCACGTTTCGCTTGTATACGAAAAAACACTGGTATGGTTTCCGTAATGTATTTAGTAATCAAGATTCGGGTGGTCGGGAAAATGCTGTGATTTGGGGGTCTTTTAACGAAAGTTATGGTAAATCATTTGCCTGTCAAGCCTTATCGGCCTTTTTTTTAATATACCCTATTAATTTATAATCATTCTAAGCTTTTTGGGCCGGTGAAAAGCGTCCTTATGGTTAACTAATATATTTATAATAAGTTAGTTATAAGAATATACACCCAAACAGCCTTTTCAGGTACATTTGTTTGTTGTATTCATGTATGCTGGCAGGGAAACACGCGTGAATCCTAAGGATAACGCGCAAAGGACATGGAGTCGGGTGAATACAGGTCAGTAATTTTCCCGGCTTCCCGGCTTCAGAAATTACTGAGTAAAATAATGTATCGTGAAGGAGGGCAATGAAGCCGTTACGCTCATTAAAAAAAAAGCGAAGCTTTTGAAGCTTCGCCGGGGTACCCGGAGCCGGGATCGAACCGGCACGAGTGTTACCTCATTGGTTTTTGAGACCAACGCGTCTACCAATTCCGCCATCCGGGCATGTTCGTGTTGCGGTTGCGGCAGGGGATACTGATCCGGGGCAAAGATACGATCTTTTGCAATCGGGTGGGAAGGCAACAGCCCCTGCTTCCTCATTATTTTTCCTTTGTCAGCTTGAGCAGTACAGCGCCATGGTGCGGTACTTCCGTCACGAATATTTTTTCAAAGGTGCCGATGTCCTGCTGCCGCCACAGATCCCTGACCCTGTGGATGCCTGTTAGTCCGAGCTGGTCGGCACCTACGGTGATCCGCAGCCTGCGGTCGTCGTTATCCCAATTAAAGGCTTCAACAGGGGTGTTCTTGCCGATATTGAACACTCCCACGGCCAGGGATCCGTCGGCCAGTTCTTTGGTCCACACCTGATATCTTACGCCATCGAATTTTTTGATGGCCTGTTTGCCCAGCGGGTCCTGGTTTACGGCCAGCACCTCATGGTTGGTGAGCAGGCTGAGGGTAAAAGGGTCGAGTTGTGCCAGGTCGCAGCCCAGCATCAGGGGTGCCGACAGCATTGCCCAGAGGCTGATGTGTGTATATTGTTCATCGGGGGTCAGCCTGCTGTTGCGCAGTTCGCTGCCCCAGCCCAGCTTGCCCACCACCAGCATGTCGGGGTCGTTCCAGTGGCCCGGTCCTGCATAGGCCGAAAGGCCGTCCTGGCCAAAGCCAATCCCGGCCATGCTGCTCCAGGTGTCGGTAATGTCGCCGGTAGTCCGCCACAGGTTGCCGCCAACCTCAGCGCCCCACTTCCATACATCGCCGCGGCCATACTGGCAGATGCTGTATACAATGTCGCGGTCCACCTGGTCAAGCACCTCCCTGAAATGGATATACGGCTTCTGCAGCTCTTCCAGGCTCTGGTCCTTTGCAATGTCGCCGTATGAACACCAATCGTACTTCACGTAATCGACACCCCACACGGCCCAGGTACGGGCGTCGGTGAGTTCGTGTCCGTAGCTGCCCGGGTAGCCGCCGCAGGTGCTTGGCCCGGGTGAGGAATAGATGCCAACTTTCAGTCCCATGTTATGGATGTCGGTGATCAGTTGCTGAATATTCGGGAATTTTTCATTGGGGAAGAGGAAGCCGGTTTCATCCCTTTCGGGGGCTTCCCATCCATCGTCGATATTGATATAACTCCAGCCATAATCGGCCAGCCCGGTGGCTTCCATGGCCCTGGCGGCGATCTTCACCTTCTGCTGGTCGACATTCAGCCCCCATACGTTCCAGGAGTTCCATCCCATGGGCGGGGTGAGGGCCAGTCCCTGCCCCACAATGATCCTGAATTTTTTACTGTCTTTGCCGTGTTCATTTTCCGCTGTCAGGGTCACCTCATAGGTTCCGTCGGCCGGGGCCCTGCCCCTGATCAGGCCGGTTTCCTCAAAGATGTTCAATCCTGCCGGCAGCCCTTTGGCGCTGAACTTCATCGGCCGTTCGCCCGTGGCAGGGATGCGGTAGAGGAACTGCTTCCCTGCCCCCGCCCCGTAAACGGAAGGCCCGTTGATGCGCGGTTCGGCCGGCGGCGGCGGCGTAAGCACATAGGGCCGTGGCACATGGGGATGAACCACCTCCGGAACGGAATCATGATAGGTAATGCGCACATTGAGCCAGTCGGCATGGTCGTAATGGATGTTGTCGCCCCCATCCGAAACATACAACGCCAGCATGTCGATGCCGCTGATGTCGAGGTCGAACTCCCTGGCGGCATGCCCCTTTTTCATCAGGCCGCTCTGCCAGAGCACCTGCCGGTCGCCCAGGATGAAGAACTCCATCGATGCCTGTTTCCCGCTTTCATCATCCACGCCGGCGGCACCCTTGAAACGCTCACCCGTGCCATGCACTTTGATCATCAACCTGCTCACGGCGTGCGTGCCGATGCCGCGTTTGTACTTTTTGCCTCCCACCGACAGGGCGTTGCCGTCGCAGCTCAGCTTTGCGCGCGGCGAACCCCAGTCCTGCTCCATGGCCGAGAGGTCGGCCTCGTCAAGCCAGAAGGCATGGTCTTTTTCATATTTCGGAATGCCGTCGCCACAGGAGGCGAGGAAGACAAGAAAAAAGAGATAAATCGGAAATCTTTGTATCATCTGTTAATTATTTTTGCGACTGTGAAGCCCCCGGCCAGGCCGGGCAACTTTGATGATGTTTGCCTGTGCCACATGGCGCTGTCACGGTCGTGCGTTTTATATTTTGCATTTCCGGCACCGGATTAAAAAAGTCCGGCAGCCTTTTAAGGGGTGCAAGTTACGAATTTTGAAAATTCCGTGGCATCATCCCTTATAAATACGGGAAGAACGATTCTTTTTCCTGTTCATTATCCTTTCAGCCGGGGATCAGTGTAATTTGATTTGCATGAAATGAATATTCGCCTTATTTTTGCACGGATTTTCAGAACATTAAATACACATTACTATGCCTTCCCAAAAACTCGTCAGTATCTTTGCCGGCCGTGCATCGAAGTATCTGGCAGAAAAGATTGCCACCGAGTTCGGTGTCGAACTTGGTAAATCAGATGTAATAGAATTTTCCGACGGGGAGTTTCAACCTTCCTTCGAAGAGAATATCCGGGGGCGGGATGTGTTTATCGTTCAGTCGACCTTTGCCCCGGCCGACAACCTTTTTGAATTGCTGATGATGGTGGAGGCGGCCCGCAGGTCGTCGGCCAGGAACATCGTGGCCGTGATCCCCTATTTCGGCTTTGCCCGGCAGGACCGTAAGGACAAGCCAAGGGTGTCGATCGCCGCCAAGCTGGTGGCCAACCTCCTGGCGGTTGCCGGTGTAACGCGTGTGATCACCATCGACCTGCATGCCGACCAGATACAGGGCTTCTTCGACGTACCCGTCGACCACCTCTATGCATCTTCAATATTCGTCCCATACCTGCGGCAACTTAACCTGCCGAACCTGACCATGGCTTCGCCTGATACGGGTGGTACCCGCAGGGCGGCCAGCTATGCCAAGATCATGGGCACAGGATTTGTGATCTGCTACAAACAGCGGGCAAAACCCAATGAAGTGGCCAAAATGGAACTGGTGGGCGAAGTGAAGGGCCGCGACATTGTTATGGTCGACGATATCATCGACACCGCCGGAAGCATGACAAAGGCCGCGAAACTGATGGTCGACAACGGGGCCAGCAGCGTCAGGGCATTCTGCACACACCCGGTGTTTTCAGGAGAGGCCTATGAAAGGATCGAGCATTCACCCTTTGTCGAAGTGGTGGTTACCGATACCATCCCCCTTAAAAAACAATCTTCGAAGATCACCCTATTGTCGACATCCAAACTGCTGGCCGAAGTCATCAGTAGGGTGGAAAGCTACGAATCAATCAGCTCATTATTCAGGTTATAATACAATCCATTCATTAATCATCAAATTCAATCAACATGAAAACAGTATCATTGAGCGGTTCCCTCAGGGGGAACGTAGGGAAAAAAGATGCTAAAGACCTTCGCAAACAGGGGCTGATTCCCTGTGTCGTTTACGGAGGAAAGGAACAGATCCATTTTTTCCTGGACGAAAAGAAGTTCAGCAAACTGCTCTTCTCGCCCGAAACCTATATCATTAAAATTAAGATCGAAGAAAACGAGATCAACGCCCTGATGCAGGATGTACAGTATCATCCGGTTAGCGATAAGGTCCTGCATGTCGATTTTCTCGAATTCGACATGGATAAACCCGTGAAGGTGTCGATCCCGGTCAGGACAAAAGGCGTTTCGCCCGGTATACTCAAAGGCGGAACGCTTAAGCTGGCCATGCGCAAGATCATGCTGAAAGCCGTGCCCAAAGACATCCCCGACTACCTGGAGGTGGATATCTCAAAACTCGACATCGGCGATTCCATCAAGGTGCGCGACCTGGTGGTTGATAACCTGCAGTTTCTCGACCGCCCCGACATGCTCGTGGTAGCGGTGAAAGTAACCCGCGTTGCCGTGGCCGTGGATGAGGAAGAGGAAGAAGGTGAAGAAGGCGAAGAAGGCGCTCCCGCCGAAGGCGGTGACGAGTCTGCCGCCGAAGGCGATAAAGCGGCCGAATA
The DNA here is from genome assembly GCA_964404735.1 of uncultured Bacteroidales bacterium. Taxonomy (GTDB): domain Bacteria; phylum Bacteroidota; class Bacteroidia; order Bacteroidales; family B18-G4; genus B18-G4. The sequence continues at coordinate 9,024 of CAYOLA010000168.1, read as the reverse complement.
GGCAGCCCTCCCTGCAAAATATACAGGATGTCATGCGCAGCATGGCATCCTTTTTTTTATTTCGTGGCTGCGGCAACACGGCCTCCTTATGCTGTCTTCCTCTTTTGTGCTGAACGATTTTACCATATCTTTGCGTTATGAAATACCTGCTAGCAGGACTCGGAAATATCGGTGAAAAGTATGCCAATACCCGCCATAACATTGGCTTTGTGGTGGCCGACGCCCTGGCGCAGGAAGCCGGCGCAGGCTTCACCGCCGGCCGCCATGCCGCGCTCACACGCATTCGCTACAGCGGAAAGATGCTGGTGGTGATCAAGCCCTCCACCTTTATGAACCTGAGCGGAAAGGCCATCCGGTACTGGATGGCAAAGGAAGACATCCCGGCCGAAAGACTGCTGGTGATTGCCGACGACATCGCCCTGCCCACCGGAACCCTGCGGATGCGAAAAAAAGGCGGCCCCGGCGGACACAACGGACTCGAAAATATCATCCTCACCCTGGGAACCGAAGCCTTCCCGCGTCTGCGCATCGGCATCGGCGACGAATTTGCAAAGGGTTACCAGTCGGATTATGTGCTCGGGCAATGGAGCCGCAACGAAGAAGAGATCATGATACCCAAAATACAACTGGCCGTGGAAATGGTGAAAAGTTTCGTCAGGCACGGGATCGACCAGACCATGACGGATTACAACAACCGCTGATGACCCCCAATCCCCTTCCTGAAATTATCGTTTCACTGATTAAAAAAGCCGCGTCGGCGCGAAGTTCAATTTAGTATTTTTGCAGCATGGCAAATAATGAAGATCATTTTAAAAAAGTTATATCCCATGCACGGGAGTATGGGTTCGTGTTCCCTTCGAGCGAGATCTACGACGGTTTGAGCGCCGTTTACGACTACGGGCAGTACGGCGTTGAGCTGAAGAACAACATCAGGGAATACTGGTGGAAGTCGATGGTGCAGTATCACGAAAATATCGTGGGCATCGACGCCGCCATCTTCATGCACCCCTCGGTATGGAAAGCCTCCGGGCATGTCGATGCCTTTAACGATCCGATGATCGACAACAAGGATTCGAAAAAACGATACCGCGCCGATGTGCTGGTAGAAGACCACATGGCCAAAATCGAAGCGAAAATTGCAAAGGAAGTGGCCAAAGCCGCCGCCCGCTTCGGCGACGAATTCGACGAGGAACAGTTCACCTCCACCAACCCCCGCGTGAAGGATTACCATGAAAAGCTCGGCGCCATCAAACAGCGCCTGTATCCGGCCATGGACAATAACGACCTGCCCGCTATCAAGGCGCTGATCGAAGAGCTGGAGATCGTATGTCCCGTTTCCGGTTCCCGCGACTGGACGGAAGTGCGGCAGTTCAATCTGATGTTCTCCACCCGCATGGGCTCCCTCAGCGACGGGGCCAACGAGGTGTACCTGCGCCCCGAAACCGCACAGGGCATCTTCGTGAACTTCCTCAACGTGATGAAAAGCGGCAGGATGAAGGTGCCCTTCGGCATCGCCCAGGTCGGGAAGGCCTTCAGGAACGAGATCGTGGCCCGGCAATTCATTTTCCGCATGCGCGAGTTCGAACAGATGGAGATGCAGTACTTTGTCAGGCCCGGCGAAGAGATGAAATGGTTTGAATACTGGAAGGAAGAAAGGATGAAATGGCACCTGGCCATGGGCATCCCGCGGGAGAAATTCCGCTTTCACGAACATGACAAGCTGGCGCACTATGCCAATGCCGCTTTCGACATCGAATTCGACTTCCCGATCGGCTTCAGGGAGCTGGAAGGGATCCATTCGCGCACCGATTTCGACCTTAAGGCGCACCAGGAACTGTCGGGGAAGAAGATGCAGTACTTCGATCCCGAGCTCAACCAAAGCTATGTGCCTTATGTGGTTGAGACCTCCATCGGGCTCGACCGCACCTTTCTGGCCGTCGTGAGCCATGCCTATACCGAAGAAAAGCTGCCCGACGGCTCCGAACGGGTGGTGATGAAGATCGCGCCCATGCTGGCGCCCGTCAAGGCAGCCATCCTGCCGCTGGTAAAAAAGGACGGCATGCCCGAAAAGGCCCGCGAGATCATGGACAGCCTGAAGCGCGATTTCCTCTGCCAGTACGATGAGAAAGACGCCATCGGCAGGCGTTACCGCCGGCAGGATGCCATCGGCACCCCCTATTGCATCACCGTCGACCACCAGACCCTCCAGGACGGGAGCGTGACCATCCGCGAGCGCGACAGCATGCAGCAGGACAGGATCGACATCGGCGCCATCAGCAACATCATCGCTTCCAGGATCAGGGGATAGCAGGGGCCGCAGGAGCAGGGGTGCATGAAATAAAAAAAATGTTGTATCTTTGTATGCCTTAAAAAGGTCTCGTGGCCGAGTGGCTAGGCAGAGGTCTGCAAAACCTCGTACAGCGGTTCGAATCCGCTCGAGACCTCAACGTATAAAGATAAGTCTCTGAGAACGTTACAGTTCCGGAGACTTTTCTTTTTTCTACACCGTATTTACAAAATTTCTTACACCTTTTTGGATTGTGGGCGTTGCCAAAAACCACATAAAAATGGCAACCATAACAAGAAGACTATTACCCTTGACCCGGCGAGGAGAGAGAACACTAGTGTTTATCGTGAGGTCGGGGAAAACGATCAGGCTGGATTATCCATCCGGTTACAGGCTTGATGAGAAATACTGGACACCGACCAAACAGGTCAAACGATCACATCCTGATGCCTTTGAAATTAACGAAACCCTGAACTATATTGAGACGGTAATTCAGAGTACCCTTCAGACTGTAATACGTGGGCAGGAGGAGACTTCTGCCACCAAACTGAAGCAGGATATCAATATTGCATTAAAGCGAGATATAGGGGATGTAAAGCCCATCAAAACGTTCAGGGAATTTTCGGACATTTTCATTGAAGAATCGAAGGCAACAAAAAAGTGGGGAACCGTGAAAACATACATACAGACACTGAACCGCCTTCGGGATTTTAATCCCTCTCTCGACTTTAAGGACTTTACCATAGAGTTTTACTACAAATTTGTTGCTTTCCTGACAGAAGAATGCGGTATTTATGATAATGCTGTTGGGAAACATATCAAAAACCTGAAGGCGATATTGAACGACGCCACTGAGCGAGGATTCAATACCAATTATGACTTTCGTAAAAAGAAGTTTCGAACCTTTCGCAGCACTGCTGATTCAGTCTACCTCACGCTTCCAGAAATAAAGAAAATATACACACTGGACCTGACCTGTAGACCGGGTTTAGAGCGCGTCAGAGACCTTTTCCTTATCGGATGTTATACAGGGTTACGATTTTCTGATCTGTCAAGGATCAGCCCCGCAAACCTATTACAGAAGGATGATAAATACTATATCAGTATTCGTACCCAAAAGACAGGTCATCAGGTAATGATTCCACTAAATTCAGTCGCAGTAGACATCATTCAACGGTACAATGAGCAAGTACCCCCTGCAATTGCAAATCAGAAATTTAATGAGTACCTAAAAGAGATCGGGGAAAAAGCCGGTCTGACTCATGAAATACAAGTCACGCGGATGAAAGGCGGAATGATGATCACACGTACTGAGTTTAAGTATAACCTGATCACGACCCACACAGCCCGACGATCATTTGCCACAAACGCATTCCTCTCCGGAGTTCCAGCGCTGGCAATTATGAAGATCACCGGACATAAATCCGAAAGTGCTTTTATGGCGTACATTAAAGCCGGTCAGGAAGAAAATGCAATTACCCTAACGAACCATAATTTTTTCCAATAATTAGAAAGCAGGAGTAACACCCTGCTTTTTTTTAAATATGGATTTATTTGACAAGCCATGCTATTGAATTACCTTTTAAAGTATTATCTGTTGAATAAGTAAAATTTATATAATCATTATGTCAGTGCGTCGGTGGATACCTGATGCCGTATAAATAATTATTACGAATCAGAAAAAGTCATGTCTGCCTATTATATAAACCATTTATCCGATAACGATAATAAATCTGCCAACAAATACAAGAATCAAACATCATTGAAATTACAAAACAACTCCATTAACATAAAAAAAAATAATATCCATTAGTAGAATTAGAGGTTTTTGAACAAAACATCAGGCAAATACTCCCAAATAAAAGCTTATCCAACACTTAGGATATTATTTCTCTTATATAAAGTTTCATTAAGTGATGGATACATTTATACACCATGCACATCAGGATCAATCGTATAATAATTTGGATTTTCGTCCTTGTCTCGCTTACTCTTTTTCTTTAAACCAAAAGGATTATAGTTCTCTATTTTAAAAAGTAATTCTCCATCTCTTTTTTTATAAGTTTTTTTTGTTTGTAAGAACTGGTTTATGTATTTAATTACTGATTCTTCCTTAAGATTATAATGTATTTCAAATTGACCTGTAAAAGGACTGTTGTTAAGTTTTGAAGCTTTAGCAAATATTTCTTTACGTGTAAATTCTGAATCTAAACTGAATAACGACTTTAATTGTCTTAAGTACTCCTTTGCCTTTGGATCGAAAAGAACATATGCTGAAAGCTTAACACTTTTTAGTTTACGGTCATCCCGCGTATCTTGGAGATTATCCTTTAAGACGTTAATAACATCGTCTAACACAAGATATTTTCGTAGTATTTGGTAATCTTCATAAATTCTTCTCTCATATCCTCCTGCATTCTTAATTAATTCATCAATATTAGACTTATTTAGCTTAATATTTTTTATAGCTTTCTGAAGTATTGTATTTCTATTGTTAATTCGTTCCTGATCATCAGGTAAACCTTTCTCACCATAAATTTTGGTCTCAATTTGCTTTAATAAGAAATCCTTATCCAATATGGCTTTTAACCCATTTGTATCACTATATAAATCATTCCAATTACTTGCTCTATGAGCGGCTATATCAATATTAAAAGTTGCAAGTACTAGGTTGCCATCCTTATTAGTTCTAACGAGTTTGGTATATTCGGTATCACTATTTTTTACTACTTGTTCTCTAAGTTGATTTCTCTCGAATTTTATAATATCATTTTTAATATCAAGAATATTTTCTATGCATTTATCAGCCTCTAGAATTCTATTTCCCGTATCCTCAAGTTCTTCCTTTAATTTTTCTACATCGATTTCGTCTTGCGTCTCATTTGGCATTATAAGGGTTTCTGTCAATAATGTTCTTCTGCATCTACCATGGATTTGTAATATTTGGGTAGCGGTTAAAAGAGCATGCATTGGATAATACTCTGACCAAATTATGCTGTGAAACTTTTCATTAATATCTATTCCCGAAAAATATGCAGAAGTAATAAAATTTATTTCTTTTGGGAGTAGGTATTGGTCATTTAACGTACCAAAAAAGTCACCTACTTCATCACGTGAACCCTCTCCACATAGAATGGATGTTTTTCTTTTATATTCAGTTGGAAACCGTGCAATAAGCCCCATGATATTAGTGATAGAGGCATGAGCGATTAATATTTTACTTTCATGTTCCTGAATGATCGTATTTATTTCTTCTAATATATATTTGTAAGGATTATTTGTTTGGACTACCCAAAGTTCTGATCTTACATCTCCATCTATCTTCACAGTATTAACCTCTTCAGCAGCAAACTCTTCATTTGAAAAAGGGATTACTGTAGCTGAAACAACACACCTGTTCTTAAAGCCGAAATAATAGTCAATACATAGTTCCATTGAAGATCTGAAAGTAGAATCGGATTGGAAGGTGTCAATTTCATCGACCATTAGAAAATAATGGTTGTATACTGAATCTCCAATTGCTTGGATTACCCTTGGAAAACTATCTGCTACGACAATAATTTTCTTGAACTTAATTTCATCGTTCTTATGATAATTTTGAATATCTAATGTCGAGGGAGAGACCTTATCTTTGAAATTGCTACCAACATATAAAGAATTATTTGTAACAGCAGATTTGCCATACGCCAATGCTTTCGTTGGAACAACTAAAATCGAATTCCGTTTGGATTTAAGTTCAACAGTTGTAGCACCAATACCTGGATACTTCTTGTCAAGTATACCGTTAGGTAAGAAGTCGATTATCTCTGAAAGCTTCTGCCCTGGTTTAAGTTTATACTCCATTTATTTAATCTGTTTTCAATTTGTAGTTATTTGCTAAAATCCGACATTTAGTTATACACTTCTTTAAGGAAAAACTTCAACTAAGTGTGGGAAGAAAACTAATCTATTTGACCACAAATCTAAATATTTACACTCAATTATCCCTCCCCTCGCTTCCGGTCCAGGCAGAAGATTCCCCTTCAATGCCTTGACCAGGAGGTGAGAAGGATGATTATTCGCTGTTCACTTGGGAGCGTGAATGCTGTGCCACAAAATGCTTATTAGCCTTCCTACTGCACTATTAACTTCTCCCTAACCCGATACTCATCAAATACGACTTCAACGATATATAAACCCTGAGAAAGCCTATCGGGTGTCCATGTAACACTATGCTTGCCCTGAGACTTCATGGGTTCTTCAATCCTATAAATGGTCTCTCCAGTCACACTATATATGGTAAGTTGAACACGAGAGGATTCGGTTAATTCATACTCGATGGTGGTAGTGGTCGTGAATGGATTGGGGTAGACATTAATTTTAGTTCCACAACTGGTAATATTCTCTTTTAGGTACACTGGGGTTCCATGTGAGTTTTCTATCGCACCGAGATCAACATTTGAATATTGCGGGCATGGTCGCTCAGTATCATAAAAGTCAAATTCAGGTGAAACAACCCATGTTTGGTCTGCAAATATACTGTCAGTACCTGCTCCGATACATTCACTTGCATCCAATAAAGCCCATCCTCCCATGCTAGGATCCTTGAACAATGGATCTACATCGATGTTTCCATCCATCCAGTATAAATTACAGTTATTATATGTCATAATACTATCTATGCCATCTTGGATATTTGAATAAGCTATATAGCAGTTACTGGGATCATACATTGAATTAAAGGCAATATCGATAGACTCGTTATTGTGGAAGATTGAATTGAATATGACCTGGGTTGAAGCCCTGCTCCAGAATCCACTTCCCTCCCAGTTGGAAACATTGTTTACAACAGTGGAGTTGATGAAGGTAGCCTTACTATACATTATATGTAGTCCACCTCCTTTAGATCCCCAGTTGTTGGAAATAACTGTATTAACAAAAGTAAAATCATTGTCCTCAGCAAGATCCAATCCACCACCGAAGTTACCTGAATTATTATCAATTACAGAATTTATAATCGTAATTTCAGAATCCCTGCTATAAATTCCACCACCCATAGTGTAGCAGGTGTTATCATGAATATTGACATTCCTGAAAACGGCTGTACAATACATAGCAGACACGCCACCACCATAGTAATTACCCAGGTTATTCTTGATCTCAACATTTTCCATAATACCTGTAAAATTATGTAACCTGATTCCAGCCGCTGTGCATTGCCAGGCAATGTATTCATTATCTCTTACTATCATGTTTTTTAAATATACCATACCGCTTGCCGTAACTCCACCTTGACCGTTTCGAACGGTGAACCCGTTGACCTCACTTTGATACCCACTGATATATAAGGCATAGGTGCTCATATCTCCTTCAATAATTGTCTGACTGATAATACTTGTATCACCAGTATTAACGTATTGAGATAAAAGGGATAGATGATCTTTGGAAATATTAACATTTTCAGGGTAGATTCCAGGTGCTACTAGTATGGTATCTCCAGAATCTGCTGTATCAATAGCCATTTGAATAGTGGGATAATCGTCAGGTACATGAATAATGTTTGCATTTATATTAATATGAACTAATATAAAGAACCCTAAATAGATAAGAAAATGAAGTATAACCGATCTTATTCTTTTTCCTTGTTCCATGATTGTTATTCGTTTTGGGTGTATCGTAATCCTCTATACAGCTAAGATACTAATATTTTGGTCTCCCTTCATCACAGTTCCAGCCAAAATTTTCCATAAAATTTTTCTGAAATGTGCTCATCTACCCACCACATCCATATTACACCCACCCCCGTGCTGGCGAGTCGGGAACCCCCCGGTGCGCTAAACACATTATAAACGAAAGGGACAGCAATCGCTCGAGGGTTGTCCCTTTATTAATTCACAGTGATATGGAAAAAGAAAAAGACCAAAAGCTTCCTGACAGCAAGATGTCGGAGATTGAAGTGACCTACAAGAACAACAAAAAATACCAGGAGATGCCACAGATAAAGTGCTCTGCTGATGTTAACGAGCTTCTCCGCAGTGTCTGGAGTAACAGAATGGAGCACGTGGAAGAATTCGTACTCTTATGCTTGAACAGAGCTAACAAGCTGTTAGGATGGATTAAGGTCTCATCAGGAGGCGTAACAGGCTGTTTAGTCGACCCGAAGGTGATATACCAGGTTGCCCTTAAAGTAAACGCCTGCGGGCTTATTTTAGCTCATAACCACCCAAGCGGTAACAAAACACCTAGCGAATCTGACAGAGCGCTAACTAAAAAGCTGAAGGGAGCTGGAAAGGTGCTTGACATTCCGGTACTTGACCATATCATTCTAACGGCTGAGGACTATTTTTCCTTTGCAGATGAAGGAATTCTATGATACATTTATGAACTAAATTCTATTTTAATCAGCAACAACCATGACCTGCCATTTTCTACAACATATCTACAACAAAAATGGCAAAAAAGGGGTGTAGCATGTAAAAATATAGATACGTATGATATTTAGCGGTCTTCTGAATACGCCTATTACCAGCTGGTTTCAGGCAGGGGTCTGCAAAACCTCGTACAGCGGTTCGAATCCGCTCGAGACCTCAACACACTACAGCTCCCGCTGCAGGCGGAATATCAGGAGCCTGCCCCGATTTCCCGTATTGGCGTCAAGCTAAGTAACATAGTTGTTAAATTTCTGGATCAATTATAATAATACGTATTTACATAAGGATGCTAACTTGAGCATCATTAAACTAGCTAGATTTTTCTCC
>CAYOLA010000167.1:0-14799 GCA_964404735.1 uncultured Bacteroidales bacterium | reverse complement strand
GAGCTTGCCGAAGGGCACCTCGTCTCCCGCACCTTAATTTAACCATGTAACCCCCGATTCTCGGGGCAGGCATGTAACCATTTATCCCCCCTTCCAACTCTTCTATCCCAGTTTCGACTTAAAATAATCGTATATCTCGAATTGTGCCCTGTGGGGAGCCGGGTCAGGGGTTTTCCTGTAACAGTTCATGCTCTCCCTGCCAAGGTATCGCGCCTGCGTATTGTCGCGAAGCTGGATCTGTAACAGGTCCATGAGCTCCTTTCTGATATCTTCGTCGATGACCGGGCAGATCACCTCCACGCGGTGGTCGAAGTTACGCGGCATCCAGTCGGATGAGGAAATATAGTATTTGTGATCGCCTCCGTTGCAAAAGACGAATATCCTCGAATGTTCGAGGTATTTGTCAACGATGCTGAATGCTTCCAGCGATCCGGCGATTTCGCTGTCGTCAGGATCGAGGATGCAGATGCCGCGAACGATGAGCTTGATCTTTACGCCTGCTGTGGCGGCTTCATGGAGTTTGCGGGTGATCTTTTTGTCGGAAATGCTGTTCATCTTCAGGATGGCCCAGGCCTCTTTTCCCTCCCCGGCTGCCTGTATCTCCCTGTCGAGCATGCCGGAGAAGAAATCCCGCACGCTGAAGGGTGCCACGATCAGATTTTGAAAGCTGGGCATAATAAATTTTGACTCGAAGAGGTGGAAAACCTTGTTCACTTCCGTGGTGATGGCCTGATTGCCGGTAAGCAGGCTTTCATCGGCATAGATCCGTGCGGTGGATTCATTGAAGTTTCCGGTGCTGATGTTGGCGTAGTAGATGTCCTGATCGTTTTCTTTTCTTCTGATCAGCAGTAGCTTGCTATGCACCTTGAAGCCGGGTATGGTTTGTATGACCTTGGCGCCTTCTTCCTGTAGCCGGTTGGTCCAGTATATATTGGCTTCCTCGTCGAAGCGTGCCTGCAACTCCATGAAAACAGTCACTTCTTTCCCGTTGCGGGCGGCGTTGATGAGTGTATTCATCACGCTCGAACCCTCGGCGGCCCTGTAGAAGGTCATTTTGATGGCCCTGACCAGCGGGTCGATGGATGCTTCGCGAAGCAAGTCGATGATATACTGGAACGACTGGTAAGGGTAATGCAGCATGATGTCTTTTTCCCTGATCACCTCGATGATGCTCTTGTGGGGAGGCAGGTCTTTGTGCGGGAGCGGCGGGCTTGGCGGATACCTGAGATCTTGGCGGCCAAGGCGGGGGAAATTCATGAAATCCTTGAAATTATGGTACCGCCCCCCGGCCCGAACATTGTCGCGTTTCGAAATATTCAGCCTTTTCATCAGGATCTTCAGCAGTGGTTCGGGGATCTCACTGTCGTAGACAAAACGTACGGGAGCGCCTTTTTTGCGTTGTTTCACGCTCTCGCTCATCAACTCCAGAAAGCTCTTCGAAACATCGTTATCGATGTCCATTTCCGCATCCCGTGTGAACTTGATGGTATAGGCTTTGTAAGAGTCATACCCGAATACAGAAAAGATGTCGCCAAGGCAATACCGGATCACATCATCAAGCAGGATAATATGTTTCTTATTGTTTTTCTCGGGGAGGATGATGAAGCGCGACAATGATCCGGTTGGCAAGGGGATCAGTGCATAATGGCTTTTTATTTTTTTCTTTTTGCTTTTCAGGTCAATGGCCAGATGAATGGTGGCATCTTTGAGGGTGTCGGGGTTGATAAAGTTGTCGAGCATGAGCGGGAAAAGGTTTGGGCGTACCTTTTCGGAAAAAAGCTGATGCACATAGGCTCCCTGTTCATTATCGAGGTTTTTTTCATTCAGCAGGATGATGCCTTCCTCTTCGAGCCTGATTTTAATCTTTTCCCAGGTTTCGTGGAACCTGATCTCCTGTTTTTCCACAATCTCGGCAATTTCATCAAGTATGGCTGCGGTATTGTTGCCGGCAATGCCGTTCTTAAGTTCGTAATTGATCACACGGCGCAGGGTGGCCACCCTGACCCTGAAAAATTCATCGCGGTTGTTTGAATAGATGCCCAGGAATTTGATCCTTTCAATAAGCGGTGTGGTCTCGTCCATGGCTTCCTGCAGCACACGCTCGTTAAAGTCGAGCCAGCTTATTTCCCTGTTAATGAATTTTGAGTCGTCGAATGCCATTGTTGATAAGTCTTTGACTGATTAGGGGTGTAAAGATAAATGAAATCCGGTTTCACGGCCATCCCCTCCCTTGCGTTCTTCCGTATAATTCGCGCTTACGGGATCAGAGCTCTTTGGGTGCCACCACAAAATTGGTTTGCCGGGCAGCCATGGGAAGGTTGATCCAGAAATCGGTGTTGAAGGAAATGGAAACGATGCCGGAAGTGGGCAGCCAGTCGATCTTATTCTCCAGGAATTGGTTGGCAAAATTGGTAAAAGTAGGATTATGCCCCACCATCATCATCGTATTGATATCGTCGCTCAGGTCAAAAAACTGATCGTACAGCTTTTCGGCGCTGGCATGATAGATTTGTTTTGAAATAACGATCTTATCTTCGGGGTAGCCCAGGGCGTGGGCAATGATCCTGGCGGTTTCATGGGCCCTCACGGCATGGCTGGTAATGATAAGGTCAACTTTGACTTTTTTACCGAGCAGGTAGTCAATCACCTTTTTGGTTCTTTTCTTTCCTTTTTCGAGCAGGGGCCTTTGTTCGTCCGGCAGTTCCGGATAACTCCATGATGATTTAGCATGTCTGACAAGCAGCAGGGTCTTCATGGTGCTTTGTTTAGGGTATTGACGGTCATAAAAATACACTTTTGTGCCATACGTATGCCCTGTCGTATGTTAAGATATTGTTATGTTTCAAGAATCGGTATGTCCCGCCGGGGCAGTATCTTCGCTTCGCTTATCCTACCAGGCAAAGATGGGGAAGTCGCCCATCATCCTGTTTACCTTTTCCCTGGTGGCCGTGATCACCTTCTCATTGTCGATGTTGTTGATCACCTCGTCGATCATGTCCACGATGGGTTCCATATGTTCTTCTTTCAGTCCCCTGGTGGTGATGGCAGGTGTGCCCACGCGCAGGCCGGAAGTCTGGAAGGGCGAGCGGCTGTCGAAGGGCACCATGTTCTTGTTTACCGTTATATCGGCCCTGACCAGGGTGTTTTCAACGGTCCTGCCGTTGATGTCCGGGAATTTGGTGCGCAGGTCGATCAGGATCAGGTGGTTGTCGGTGCCGCCTGAAATTACGTGATAACCCCTGTCTACAAAGGCTTTTGCCATCACATCTGCATTTTTCTTCACCTGCAGTATATATTCGAAGAATCCGTCGGTAAGGGCTTCGCCGAAGGCGACGGCCTTGGAGGCGATCACATGTTCGAGCGGGCCGCCCTGTATGCCGGGGAAAACGGCGGAGTTGATCACCTGCGACATCATCTTTATTTCCCCTTTTGGCGTGGTCAGCCCCCATGGGTTTTCAAAGTCCTCGCCCATCAGGATCATGCCCCCGCGCGGCCCGCGAAGGGTCTTGTGCGTGGTGGTGGTAATGATGTGGCAGTGCGGAACGGGGTCGTTCAGAATGCCTTTGGCGATGAGGCCTGCAGGATGCGCAATGTCGGCCATGAGGATGGCGTCCACCTGGTCGGCAATATCACGCATGCGTTCAAAGTCCCAGTCGCGCGAATAGGCCGAAGCACCTGCAAGGATCAGCTTCGGCTTCTCCCGCAGCGCTACCTCCTCCATCTTGTCATAGTTAATGGTGCCTGTGTCTTCTTCAACGCCATAGGCAACAGGATTGTAGAGGATGCCGGAGCTATTGACTGGCGAGCCGTGCGACAGATGCCCGCCATGGGAAAGGTCCAGCCCGAGGAATTTGTCGCCCGGCTTCAGGCAGGCAAGGAAGATTGCCATATTGGCCTGGGCGCCTGAATGCGGCTGCACATTGGCATATTCGGCTCCGAACAGTTCTTTGGCGCGGTCAATGGCAAGTTGCTCGGTTTCATCAACAAACTGGCAACCGCCATAGTAGCGTTTGCCCGGATAACCCTCGGCATATTTGTTTGTCATGCATGAGCCCATGGCTTCCAGCACCTGGTCGCTTACAAAGTTTTCGGAAGCGATCAGCTCAATGCCGTCGCGCTGCCTGTCCTGTTCTTTCCTGATGATTTCGAATACTGCCTTATCTCTTTCCATGATGGGTGTGTTTAATGTTTTATCAGGACAAAATTAATAGAAATAAAGGATATAGCAAAAAAGAGAGGTTTAAAACAGGCGCGGGGGGATACCCTTGCTTCCGCTGCGCGGAAGATTGTCCCTTCGACATTGCTCATTGTCCATTTTCCACGTACCCCAAACCCCGTACCGCTTTCCCTGTCCCGATAAGTTATAAGTGACTATTGCTTCCGCTGCGCGGAAGCCCCACGTACCACCTTTTATCCCCGCCGGTTTTCCTTCCATTCCATTCAATACTTTAACTTTGCATGGCACGTTGTTTATGTAATGGTCAGGAAATTACTTTTCATATTGGGGATGATAACGGTGTTTGCAGCCCGGCCGCAGGCCGTCAGCTACCTGATCTGTATCGAGGTGCTTGACGGGAACGATGTCAGGCTGCGATGGCGTTCACCGGTTGATGAAGATACTTTTGTCCTGTATGAGATCTACCATGCTACACTGTCGAACCCGGACGAATTCCTGTTGGCTGGACAGGTGGTAAACTATTTCGATACCACTTTTGTGCACACAGCCTCTTCTGCCGGGCAGCAACAAAACCTCTATTACGTAAAGACAGTTCAGAATGCGCTTCCCGATATCCTTTCCGATACCCTGCGTACCATGCACCTTACCGTGAACAATGCCGATCCCAACCTGGCCCGGCTTAACTGGAATGCCGTCCGCGATCCACTCCCCACTGGTTCCGGACCGTATTTTTACGTCTTTATGCGAAATCCCGTTAATGTCTTCAGCCTGGTCGATTCCACCACCGACACACAGTTTGATATCCCGCTTGCCGTATGTCGCGACACTTTTTATTTCCGGGTGGAAATGCCGCGGGAAGGAGGTTGTACTTTCACTTCCAACACTGCCTCGGCGGTTTTTCAGGATATCACGCCTCCTCCCATGCCCATGCTCGACTCCGTGAGCATAGATCCCTATACGGGCGAGGCCATTCTTGGCTGGAACCAGAGCCCTGCGGGCGATGCCGGGGGATATGTGATCTATCATGTGCGCGACGGGATCAACGACACGCTGGCCTTTATTGATGGCCAGGAAACCACTTTCTATACAGATCTTTCCTTCGATCCCTGCCTTGATAATCGTTCGTATGCCATCGCTGCCTACGATACCTGCAACAACATCAGCCCCGGCAGTTATGATATTCCTCTTCGAACCATCCTCCTGCAGGAAGTCCTGTTTGACCCCTGTGCGCTCAGCAATACGCTTTCGTGGAGCCCCTATATCAATATGCAACCCTCCCTGCAGTCGTACCGTGTTCTCCTGTCCGTCAACGGAGATCCTTTCGTCCTCCTGGCTGAGCTTCCGGCGACTGAGGTTTCATTTGTTCATGAAGGCCTGCAGCCGGGCAATACATACCGCTATTTCATCCGTGCTTTCGGACAGGGCGGACAGCCAAGCTCTTCATCCTGCATCAGGGAATATACCCCCTGGCCATACCTGCAGCCGGTTTCGAACCGGCTCGGAAATGTGTCGGTAAACGCCAACACTTCGGTAACGGTCTCCATGCTTCCCGATACGCTGGCATATGTGCCCTTTGTGAGCCTTTTCAGGTCAGATCAGGCTTCGGGCCCTTTTGAACTGCTTGCCACGCTTGAACCCGGTGGCTCAGCCCAAATCAACTATGAAGATGAAACGGCCGGGGTAAACAGCCGTAGCTACTATTACCGCTCTGAACTCACCGACAGTTGTGGCAATGAAGTATTGCCATCAAACCTGATGAGGACCATCCTGCTGAGCGGAACGAAAAGCAGCTCGATGCGCAATGAACTTCAGTGGAACGCTTTCGAGGGTTGGCCATCGGGTGTCAGCGGCTATGAGGTTTTCAGGGCACTGAATGAGGATGGCCCCCTTGAATTGATTGCGCAAACCGCTGCGGCTGAATTATCCTTCGAAGATGACATCAGCGATGTATCGGACGGGTTGAGCCGGCTGCGCTACAGGGTCAGGGCCCTGAATGATTCCGTGCCGGGGCTTAATAGCTGGTCGAACGAGATCGTTATCGATTACAGTCCTGCACTCTACCTGCCCAACGCCTTCACCCCCGGTGGTAAAAATCCCGTTTTCAGGCCGCTGGGCACATTTGCCGATCTCCGGGAATATAGCTTTGAGGTATACAACCGATGGGGTGAACTGCTTTTTGTAAGCCGTGATTTCGGCACAGGATGGGACGGTTCACACAAAGGTTCACCGGCACCGGCAGGCGTGTATGTGTGTGTGATCCGCTATGTGGGAGCCGGAAATGAGGCGGATGTCCTGAAATCCACATTTATCCTGATCCGTTAAAAAGAAGGACTCGTCGCCTTCGCGCCATTTAACAATAATTAATAAGGTACCAGCCTTTTTTTTAATACCTTTGCAGGTCAAAAAAACGCGTATTATGGATCAAGATATGCAAAAGTTCACCGGCGAGGGCCTGACCTATGACGATGTGCTGATTGTGCCGGCCTATTCAGAAATCCTTCCCCGTGATGTTGATGTTTCCACTTATTTTTCCCGCAATATACAGTTGAACATCCCCATTGTAACGGCTGCCATGGACACTGTCACGGAGTCGAAGATGGCCATTGCCATTGCCCAGGAAGGCGGGATTGGCGTATTGCATAAGAATATGACGATCGAGGAACAGGCGAGCGAGGTGAAGAAGGTCAAACGTGCCGAAAACGGAATGATACTCGACCCCATCACCCTGAATGAGGATGCCCTGGTACAGGATGCATGGGATATCATGAAGGAATATAATATCGGCGGCATACCGGTGGTGAACGCCCGGCATGAGCTGGCCGGTATCGTCACAAACCGTGACCTGCGTTTCGAGGACAATCCCGGCCGGCCGATCATCGAAGTGATGACCAGGGAAAACCTGATCACCGTATCGGAGTTCATCGACTTTGAAAAAGCGGCCGACATCCTGCAGAAGCACCGGATTGAGAAACTCCCCGTGCTCGACAAGGATAAGCGGCTGGTAGGGCTGATCACTTACAAGGATGTTATCAAGATCAAGTCGAAGCCCAATGCCTTTAAGGATGACCGTGGCCGGCTCCGTGCCGCAGCTGCCGTCGGCATTGCCTATGACACCCTCGACAGGACCGCCGCCCTGGTTGATGCGGGCGTTGATGCCATCGTGATCGACACGGCACATGGCCATACGAAGGGTGTGATAGAGATGGCGCGCAGGATCAAGGCTACCTTTCCGGATATCGACCTCGTCGTTGGAAATATCGGCACTGCCCAGGCTGCCCTTGCCCTGAAAGATGCCGGCGCCGACGCCGTCAAGGTTGGCATAGGGCCCGGCTCCATCTGTACCACCCGCGTGATCGCAGGTGTTGGTGTGCCGCAGCTTACCGCCATCTACGAGGTGTCCAAAGTGCTCAGGGATTCGGGTATCCCCGTGATCGCCGATGGCGGAATCCGCTATACCGGCGATATCGTCAAAGCCTTGGTGGCCGGAGCCAGTACCATCATGGCAGGCTCCCTCTTTGCCGGCCTCGACGAATCACCGGGAGAGACCATTATCTACGAAAGCAGGAAATATAAAACCTACAGGGGCATGGGCTCCATCGAATCCATGCAGAAGGGATCAAAAGACCGCTATTACCAGGATGCTGAAGATGATATCAGAAAACTGGTGCCCGAAGGAATCGTCGGGAGGGTACCCTATAAAGGCATGCTCTCAGAAGTGATCCACCAGATGGTGGGCGGGCTGAGGGCAGGCATGGGATATGCCGGTACAAAAAATATCAGGTCACTCTGGGATGCGCGTTTTATCAGGATCACAACGGCCGGAATGGTCGAAAGCCATCCGCACGATATTACCATTACCAAGGAGGCTCCCAACTATAGCAGGTAAATTAAACTTTATAACCCAATAAGTATCCAATTATCATGAAAAAAAGCTTTATTCAGTTTTTCTTATTATTTGTCCTGATTGCGTTTTCCGTCAATTTGCAGGCACAAAAAACGGATGACAGGACACTGATCAGTGTTGGCGATGAGAACGTCACCGTCAGTGAATTCATGAGTATCTATCAGAAAAATAACGTGAATACCGAACTTTCTGATAAAAAATCCCTTCAGGAATACCTCGATCTGTATATTAATTTCAGGTTGAAGGTAAAAGAAGCCCGCGACCTTGGCATGGATACGGCAAAATCCTTTGTTGATGAACTGTCGGGATACAGGAAACAGCTTGCCGAACCCTACTTCAACGACCAGGAAGTGACAGACGAATTATTGCAGGAAGCCTTTGAGCGCCTGCAATATGACGTAAGGGCCAGCCATATCCTGATCAGCCTTGACGAAAATGCCCTTCCGGCCGATACCCTGGCTGCCTATAACCGGATCATGGAGATCAGAAAACGGATAATGGCCGGTGAAGACTTCGCAGCCGTCGCCGCGGAAGTGTCTGACGATCCCTCGGCCCGCGACAGGGAGGAGCAGGGACAGGCACCGGCAAGAAAAGGCAACGGGGGCGACCTGGGCTTTTTCACGGTATTCGATATGGTATACCCCTTCGAAACAGGAGCCTATAACACGGCCGAGGGCGAAATATCCATGCCGGTCAGGACAGCTTACGGCTATCACCTTATCAAGGTGACCGATAAAAGGGATGCCCTTGGCAAGGCCACCGTGGCACACCTTTACCTCGCCCTGCCGAAGAACGCCACAGCCCAGGATTCGGCCCGGAAAAAAGAAGAGATCGATAACCTTTATCAACGCCTTCTCAATGATGAAAACTTTATTGAATTGGTAAAAGAGTATTCCGACGACCGGGGATCCAAAGACAAGGGTGGCGTGCTGCCACGTTTCGGCTCAAACAGGATGGTCCCCGAATTTATTGTTGCCGTATCGATGATTGCTGATTCGGGCGGGTATTCAGAACCTGTGCTGACCAGCTTCGGCTGGCATATCCTGAAGCTTATCGACCGGAAGCGCCCCGGAGAATACAAAGTGGAAGTGCTGGACCTGAAACGCCGCATGACCAAAGACAGCCGGGTGGGAAAAAGCAGGGAGTCGGTCATCAACAGGATCAAGGCAGAATATGGATTCAAAGAGTTCCCCGAAAACCTCAGAAAACTCTTTAATGCCCTGGATACCTCATTTCTGGCCGGCGAATGGAGCGCGGATAAGGTGGCCGGAATGGATAAGAAGATCTTCCAGCTTGGCGATAAAAAATATAACCAGCACGACTTTGCCCTTTTTCTGGAAAAGAACCAGCGACGTCGCGCTACATCGCCCATGGAAACATTTTTTTATGGTCAGTACCATGAATATGTGAACGGGGAATGCATCAGCATGGAAGACCGGAACCTGGAGAAAAAATATCCGGAGTTCAGGATGCTGATGAATGAATACCGCGACGGCATCCTGCTTTTTAACCTTACCGATGAAAAAGTTTGGAGCAAAGCCGTAAAAGATACCCTTGGGCTCAAGGCCTTTTTTGATGCCAACCGCGACAGGTACATGTGGGGCAAAAGGGTAGAAGCCGACCTTGTGATCCTGAACGACCCGGCTATGGAAAAAGATATCCGTCAGGCTGTTACGCGTGCCGTCGCCAGGAAGAAAAGCCTGCATGAAAGCGGTATCGATACCATGCAGCATGTGATTGTCGAAAGCGGCATTTATGCCAGGGCCGACAATAGCTTTGTGGATGCCATCGAATGGAAAACCGGTCAAAGCGAAGCAAGGCCGCTTACTGCCTTCAATGACATTTATGACGGACGCTCGCACAACGAAAACTCCATCATCTTTGCCCTCATCACAAACATCAGGGGGCCTGAACCCAAGGACCTCAACGAAGCACGGGGGCTGGTAACCTCCGACTATCAGAATCAGCTCGAAGAAGAATGGATACGCTCACTGAAAGAAAAATACCCGGTGGTGATACATGAAGAAGTGCTCGACGATATATATTAAGGTTTTTCTCCTGCAGGCAATGACCCTCGCAGTCCTTGCATTGCCATCTTGTAAAAATACAGGCAATTCAGGGGAAGGCGAGGTACTTGTGCGGGTTTACGACAGGTATTTGTATGAATCCGACCTTGCAGGGCTGGTGCCGGAAGGTGCTTTGGCACGTGACAGCCTCACCATGGTCAGGACCTTTATCCAGAACTGGGTCGATAAGGAACTGATCGTACGGAAAGCAGAAGAAAACCTGCCCGGTGAACTCCGTAATTTCGACCGCAAGCTGCAGGATTATCGCAACAGCCTTATTATTTTTGAATATGAAAAGATGCTCGTCAGGCAGGAACTCGATACGATGATCAGCCCTGAAGTGATCAGCGGCTACTACGAAGATCATAAGAATAACTTTTTACTTAAAAAGGATATCCTGCTTATGGACTATATTGTATTGAACCCCGATTCAACCGGGGCTGGCAAGATCAGGCAGTGGTTCCTGTCGGAAGAACCGGCATTGAAAGATTCTCTGACTCTTTATTGCAGCAGGCATGCCGAATCCTTTAACCTTTTGAATGATGTATGGATAGACCAGAAGGAAATGGCGGATATCGTTCCTGTTGAAAACTACTCCTTTGGTGATTTTGCCATGAATAAACGTTATCTCGAGAGCCGCGATACGGCATACTTATACCTTGCCAGCGTACGCGATTACCGGCCGGCCGACAGTATCGCACCCCTGCAGTTTGTCGAAAATGAGATCAGGAACATGATCCTGAACAGGCGGAAGAAAGAGCTGATAAAAAACATGCGCAAGGGAGTGCTGGAGGATGCCATTCTGAACAACCAGGTGGAGATATATTGAGAACAGGCAATAAAGCGTTGATATTAATGTTAAAAAAACATGATACTTAGCAGAATAAATAAACTTACCGCAGCTTTGCTAATGGCTTTGATCTTTGTCATTGCCGGTAAACCGTCAGGGGCGCAGGAAAGCATGATCATTGACGAGGTGGTTGCGGTGGTTGGCAAAAACATTATCCTGGCCAGCGACATCGAAAACCAGTATTTCCAATACAGGATGCAAAGCGGAGTGATGGGCGGGCAAAGCTCGGTGCGTTGCCAGATGCTTGAAAATATGTTGTTTCAGAAGCTTTTGCTTGACCAGGCCGAAATTGATTCGGTAGAAGTGACCGATTCGCAAATACAACAAACCATGGATCAGCGCCTGCGCTACTTCATTGCACAACTTGGCTCGCGCGAGCGCTTTGAGGAATACTACGGAAAATCAATTGCCGAATTCAAGGAAGAGTTCAGGGATGAGGTGAAAAATCAGCTATTGGTCGAATCAGTCAGGAACGATATCGTAGCCAAGGTTTCCGTTACACCCTCGGAAGTAAAAAGCTTTTTCAGGAATCTTCCCACCGATAGCATACCCCTTGTAAATTCCGAGGTCGTCATCGGTGAGATCGTTCGCACACCGCCTGTCAGCCTTGAACAAAAACTCATGATCAAGGAGCGGTTGCGTGATCTGCGTGCACGTGTAATGGCCGGAGAAAGCTTTTCTACCCTGGCCATCATGTACTCCGAAGATCCGGGGTCGTCGAAAAAAGGCGGTGAACTTGGCTTTTATGGCAGGGGCGAACTCTACAAGGAATTCGAAGCGGTGGCCTTTAAACTCGATAAGGATGAGGTGTCGGAAATAGTTGAAACCACAGCCGGTTTTCACATCATTCAACTCGTCGAAAGAAAAGGGGAATATGTTAACGTACGACATATCCTGCTCAGGACAAAGGTTGCACCCGAAGACCTGGCCAAAGCCAAAGCATATCTCGATACCGTGGCGAACCAGGTAAGAAACGATTCCATCAGCTTCGATGATGCGGTGCTGAAATATTCCGATGCCGAGAACAAGAACAGCGGGGGGCTGCTCATAAACCCGATGACCGGTACCACCCGTTTTGAGGTTGCCGACCTTGACCCCCAGGTTTCTTTTGTGGTTGATAAACTCCAGGAAGGGGAGATATCAAATCCTGTATTGATGCAGACGGAAGACGGGCGGGAAGCCTACCGGCTGCTGTATTTGAAAAAGCGGACACTGCCGCACAGGGCAAACCTGAACGAAGACTATAACCGCATACAGGAATGGGCCCTGGTCGAAAAACAAACGGAGGCATTCAGGGAATGGGTAAATAAAAAAGCCGGGAAAACCTATGTGCGGCTTAACCAAAAATACAGGGATTGTGAATTTGAATATGATTGGTACGGCCTTGCCGACTGATCATCATGATGAAAGGTGAAAATGAAAAA
This sequence comes from uncultured Bacteroidales bacterium, assembly GCA_964404735.1. Classification (GTDB taxonomy): domain Bacteria; phylum Bacteroidota; class Bacteroidia; order Bacteroidales; family B18-G4; genus B18-G4. The sequence goes on along the minus strand of CAYOLA010000167.1, from coordinate 2,378 downwards.
AGAACAATATAAGTCGGATGTTGAAGCAGTTGATGCACTGGTACTCAAATACGGGGAGCTGAAAGAGCAGATCGGGAAGGTGATTGTCGGGCAGGAAGAGGTGATCCGCGATGTGGTCATCTCCATCTTCAGCCGTGGCCATGCCCTTTTGGTGGGCGTCCCCGGCCTGGCAAAAACCCTGCTGGTAAATACCATTGCCAACGCACTGGGATTAAGCTACAGCCGTATACAATTTACCCCCGACCTTATGCCTTCCGATATCATCGGAACGGAAATCCTCGATGAGAACAGGGCGTTCAGGTTTTTCAAAGGTCCGGTATTCGCCAATATCATCCTGGCCGACGAGATCAACCGCACACCGCCCAAGACACAGGCAGCGCTGCTCGAAGCCATGCAGGAAAAGGCCATTACCGTGGCAGGGAAGAACTATAAGCTGAGCGAACCGTTTTTTGTGCTGGCTACGCAAAACCCGATCGAGCAGGAAGGTACCTACCCCCTGCCTGAGGCACAACTCGACCGCTTCATGTTCAACATCTGGCTCGATTACCCCTCCTTTGCCGATGAAGTGAAGGTTGTTAAAAGCACAACGTTTAAGGAAATGCCCCTGCCCGAAAAGGTGCTCGACGGAGAAGAGATCATCTTTTTCCAGGACCTGGTAAGGAAAATACCCGTTACAGACAATGTTTATGAGTATGCTGTGCGTCTGGCCTCGATGACCCGGCCCGGGACGCCACAGGCACACAGCCTGGCAAATGATTTCCTGAACTGGGGAGCCGGGCCAAGGGCCTCGCAGTACATGATACTGGGAGCCAAATGCCATGCGGCCCTGCATGGGAAATATGCCCCCGACATTGAAGATATCAGGGCCGTGGCCATCCCGGTGCTCAGGCACAGGATCGTTCGTAACTATAAAGCCGAAGCGGAAGAAATGAGCGTGGAGAACATCATCGAACAATTGATGAACAGCATACGCTGAACCAAAAATTTGAATGACAACCAAATTTGATCAAAAGCTAAATAATTTCAATTTTTATCTAAATGAAAAATTACAGGATATATATCGCCCTGGCTCTTGCTGTGACAGTCGTGGTATTGCTTTTCGTGTTTTTCGGGTCACCCCGCAGCGAGGTGCAGGCAATAAAAGTGCCCGTTAAATCGGGCCGTTTTGAGATACAGGTAACCACTTCGGGTGAGCTGGAGGCAAAAAGTTCGGAAAAGATCCTCGGGCCGAGCGGGCTGAGGAATTTCAGGATATGGAATGTCAAGATCGATGACATCATCCCCGACGGTACGGTAGTGGATTCGGGCGATTACGTGGCAACACTCGACCGCTCGGAATTAACGAACAGGATGAAGGATAACGAACTCGACCTGGAATCGCTGGATAACCAGTATACAAAAACCCAGCTCGATACCACTATGGAACTGCGCAATGCCCGCGACGAGCTGGTCAACCTGCATTATAATCTCGAAGAAAGACAGATTACCGTCGACCAGTCGATCTATGAGCCGCCTGCCACCCAGCGCCAGGCCAGGATCGACCTCGACAAGGCGCAGCGTGCTTTCGACCAGGCGAAGGAAAACTATGAGCTGAAACTTGAAAGGGCCAGAACCAACATGGCCGAGATTAACACCAAGCTCCGGAAGGCCCGTAACGAATACCAGGAAATGCTTGATCTGCTCGAGCAATTTACCATCCATGCCCCCAAAGCCGGAATGGTGATCTACCGCCGCGACTGGAACGGGCAGAAACAGGGCATAGGCGCCAGCATCAATGTGTGGGATCCGATCGTTGCGGAATTGCCCAACCTCAGGGAGATGAAGTCAAAAACCTATGTGAACGAGATCGACATCAGCAAGGTGCAGACAGGCCAGCCGGTCTTGATCGGCGTTGATGCCTTCCCCGATAAACAATATACGGGCAAGGTCACCGAGGTGGCCAATATCGGCGAGCAAATGCGGAACTCCAATGCGAAGGTCTTTGAGGTCATCATCGAGGTGAACGAGTTTGACTCTATCCTGCGCCCGGCCATGACTACCAAGAACACCATCATCACCGATGTGATCGACAGCGTGCTCTTCCTCCCGATCGAGTGCATCAACAGCAACGACAGCCTGTCTTTTGTATACATCGACCGGATAAAACAGCAGGTGATCCTGGGTAAAACCAACGAAAACGAGATCATCATCCGCGCGGGACTGAAGGAAAACGACATGGTATACCTGGTTCCGCCCGAAAGTGCCGATGATTACAGGCTGGTGCCATTGGATACGGCCATCGTGAACCATTTTCGCCGCCTGGATGAAAAGGAGGAGGTGAAGCAGGAAAAACCCGAAGAACTCACTCCCGAGGAGGTCATGGAGATGACAAAGGATAT
>CAYOLA010000166.1:0-57137 GCA_964404735.1 uncultured Bacteroidales bacterium | reverse complement strand
CAATCGAAGGCCAAGAAAGAAACTAGGTTACAATAAACCTTTTGAACTATTTTATAATTTTATAAACCATAAAGTTGCATTTGCTAGTTGAATCTACCGCCTAAAGTTTTTTATTTTTCATTTGAAAATGTCAAAAAAAATGACGTTCTTTGCACTCCGTTTTTTGAGCACAACCCTGAAAAACATAAAAAAATGTCAAGAATTTGTGAGATTACAGGCAAAAAAATGATGGTCGGGAACAATGTTTCCCACTCAAACATAAAAACCAAAAGGAGGTTTTATCCCAATCTGCAAACCAAGCGTTTTTACATTGAAGATGAAGACCGCTGGGTAACGCTGAAGGTTTCTGCAGCGGGCATTCGTACCATCAGCAAGAAAGGCATTAGCCAGGCATTGAAGGATGCCAGGGAAAAAGGTTTTTACAAAGGCTGATTTGCCGGAAAACATATACAGGGGGCTGTCATTTTATGGCAGCCTTTTTTGTTTACCCCGGACATTATAATCCCGCGAAGCGGTGAAATTCAAAATAATGGCTTTCCTAAAACGTTCATTATTTCTATCACGGCGAATTAGCTTATTTTTGCACATCATGAGATATTCCGCAGGACTTATCCCGCTAATGGCCTTCGTTCTTCTTGCAGGCATCGCGCAGGCCCAGCAGGCGAAAGATACGGAGCAACGTGAGCTTGTGCAGTTTTCGGGAGTCATCCTCACCTCCGACAGCCTCAGGGCCATCCCCCTGGCACATATCATCGTGGTTAATTCAAGGAGAGGGACGGTGAGCGATTTCAGCGGGTATTTTTCATTTGTGGCAAAAAAACGCGATACGGTGGAATTCAGCGCGGTGGGGTTTAAAACCGATCGTTTCATCATCCCCGACACCATAAACAACAACCGCTACTCCATGATACAGCTGATGACGGCTGACACCATCTTCCTGAGCGAAACCGTTATATACCCATGGCCTACCCGGCAGCAGTTCAAGGAAGCATTCCTGACCCTTGAGATCCCCGACGACGACCTGGAAATTGCACGAAAGAACCTGGAAGCCCGCAAGCTGATGGCTAAAGCCGAAAACCTTCCGGCCATGGGAAGCATCAACTTCAAGTACCTGGTCGACCGTCAGGTGGAAAAGCTTTATTACAACGGGCAAACGCAGCCCATTACGATACTGAACCCCTTTGCCTGGGCCAAGTTCATACAGGCATGGGAAAATGGTGACTTCAAACGAAAGGACAAAGACTGAGACCGACACAGCCGCCAATGAAAATACGCAAGTTTATAAACATTTCTGCCCTTTTCTTCATACTGCTTCCGGCACTGGCTTTTACGCAGGAGAAATCAGTGATCTATGGCAAGGTGACCAATGAGCAGGGTGTGGCGGTTGAATATGCCAACCTTGCCGTGGCCGGTTACGCCGGCGGCGTAGCCACCGGTGATGACGGCAGCTTTGAATTGTCGGTGCCTGCCTCAACCGAACTTGAACTGGTCATTTCCTTCGTAGGTTTCGAAAGGCAGATGTTCAGGGTTTTTCTTCAGCCCGGACAGCGGAGGGAACTTAACATCACGCTGAAGCGGACAGCCGAAGAGCTTCCCGACGTGGAGATCACCGATAAGCAGATCAGGCACACCAACCTCCAACGCCTCGACCCCAAGGTGGCCACCGAGATCCCCACCCTGGCAGGCGGCATTGAAGACATGATCAAGACACTGCCCGGTGTGGCTTCCGGGAATGAGCTGAGTTCTCAATATTCGGTACGCGGAGGCAATTTCGATGAAAACCTCGTTTATGTCAACGGCATTGAAATTTACAGGCCTTTCCTGATTAGGGCAGGGCAGCAGGAAGGGCTGAGCTTCATCAATTCCGCCCTGGTGGGGTCCATCCTATTCTCGGCCGGTGGGTTTGAAGCAAAATACGGCGATAAGATGTCGTCGGTACTCGACATACAATACAAAAAGCCTACCGTAAACGCCGGCTCTTTCCAGGCCAGCCTGCTCGGAGCGGAAGCCCATATCGAAGGCTTGTCGAAAAACCGGAAATTCACTTACCTCACCGGTGTACGGTATAAATCAAACTCCTACATTCTGCGCGGACTTGAGACCCGCGGCGATTACAAGCCCAATTTTATGGATGCCCAGGCATTATTCACTTACCGGATCAACCCGAAAACGGAGCTTTCCCTGCTTGGTAATTATGCCCGCAATTCATACAAGGTCATTCCCTCGAGCAGGCAAACAGAATTCGGGACCATACAAGAAGCTTACCGGCTGAACATCTATTTTGAAGGGCAGGAGCTCAACCGTTTCGAGAACTATATGGGGGCACTCAGCCTCGACCATTTCCCCCGGGAAAACCTGAAGCTGCAGTTTATTGCTTCGGCTTTCCAGACCCGCGAAAGCGAGACCTTCGACATACTCGGCGAGTATTATATCGGAAGGCTTGAAAATCAGCTCGGCGACGAACAATTCGGGGAAGTGGTGGAAGCCCAGGGCGTGGGCGGCTTCCTCGACCATGCCAGGAATTACCTGCAAGCCAGTGTTTACAATGCTGAACACAAAGGACACCTTGATCTGGGTAAACATTACCTGCAATGGGGTGCCAAATACCAGCATGAGATCATTTACGACCGGCTCAACGAATGGGAACTCATCGATTCGGCCGGTTATACCATCCCCGAACCGCCTTTCACCACAGGCGACCCTGCACCCGTGTACAATCCCCAAATGGAACTCTTCTCGGCCTACCGCACCGATACCAGCTTTCAGTCGAACCGCTATTCGGCCTTCCTGCAAAACACCTGGAACATTCGGTTCGGACGCGCCAATGCTTTCGTGGTGGCAGGCATGCGGGCTACTTACTGGGACATAAACAATCAACTCGTTTTCAGTCCAAGGGCAAGCCTGTCGCTGCGGCCACACTGGCAAAAGGACATCCTTTTCCGTTTCTCGGCCGGCTATTACCAGCAGCCACCCTTTTACAGGGAACTGAGGGACTTGCAGGGGCGCATCAACCCCAATGTGCGGGCGCAAAAATCCATCCACTTCGTGGCAGGGCTCGACTGGGATTTCAGGGCATGGGACCGGCCCTTTAAGTTCATCACAGAAGCCTATTACAAGATCCTTGACGACCTGGTTCCCTATACCGTCGATAATGTCCGGATCAGGTATTACGGCGATAACCTGTCGAAAGGTTTTGCTTACGGGCTCGACCTGAAGGTAAACGGTGAATTCATCAAAGGTGTCGAATCATGGGCCAGTCTGTCGTTCCTGAAGACCATGGAGGATATTGAAAACGACTTCTACCTGGAATATTTTAATGCGTCGGGCGAAAAGATCATCCCCGGTTTCACCGAAGACCAGACGGCTGTCGACAGCAGTGTGGTTTATCCGGGATATATTCCGCGGCCCACAGACCAGCATGTCCACTTTGCCCTGTTTTTTCAGGATTACATCCCCGGCAACCCTACCTGGAAGATGCAGCTCAAGCTGATCTTTGGCAGCCGCATCCCCTTTGGCCCGCCAAACTCTCCCAAACATGAACATGTGTTCCGTATTCCGCCATACCGCCGTGTCGATATCGGGTTCTCTAAACAGTTGATCGGGGGATATACGAACCTCGGACCTAAAAACCCGCTGCGTTTTATTGAAACGGCCTGGATCAGTCTCGAAGTGTTCAACCTCTTCCAGATATCAAATACCATTTCCTATATCTGGGTGAAGGACAAGGACGGGCGGGAATATGCCGTTCCGAATTATCTTACGCCCAGGCTTATCAACCTGCGCCTGGCCGTAAACTTCTGAGCCATCCGTCAGGGCACCTGCCCTTTACTTTACCACCGCCGGGAAGGAACTCCTGAAATAAACCACCTGCATCGTGAACATTATAGTTTGTATATTGTTATTTAGATTGATTACAAATTATTAAATTCACGGAACAATGAGCAAGTTTGATTTTAAAGATTTACCATACGATTTTAACGCCCTGGAGCCCTATATTGATGCCAGGACAATGGAAATACATTATACCAAACACCATAAGGCATATTACGACAAGTTCATGGCGGCCATAGACGGGACTCCCCTGGCCGACAAAGACCTGAAAAGCATATTTGCCGACATCGGCAATCAGTCTGCTGCCGTAAGAAATAACGGCGGGGGATACTTTAATCACGATCTTTTCTGGAATGTGATGAGCGGTAATGGCGGCGGAGAGCCTACCGGAAAGTTAATGGAAGAGATCGGTAAGGCATTCGGATCTTTTCCTGCCTTCAAGGAATTATTCAGCGATGCTGCCGCCAACCGTTTTGGCAGCGGGTGGGCCTGGCTGTGCCTGAACAGCTCGGGTAAGCTGGAGGTATGTTCCACGCCCAATCAGGACAACCCCCTGATGAACGTAACCGACTGCAAGGGAACCCCGATCCTGGGACTTGATGTATGGGAGCATGCCTATTACCTGAAGTATCAGAATCGCAGGCCGGAATACATCGAAGCCTTCTGGAATGTAGTGAACTGGGAGGCCGTTGCCGCAAACCTTGACAAAGCATGGTAAGAGCGTCTTTATTTTCATAGGCGATGCTATTGTTTAATAGCAATTTTGATTTGGGTTAATTGCGAAAAGCCCTTCCGGAACCTTCCGGAGGGCTTTTTTATTGTACGGTGAATTGTAATGATTATAAAGGAAGAACGGCAGGTTCGGGTCTTTCCTTTCAGAAAGAAAGAATAGCATCCCTGATCAGCCCGATGGCCTCACGCAGTTGTTCTTCGGTGATGACCAATGGTGGCGCAAAGCGGATGATATGGTTGTGGGTGGGTTTGGCCAGAACGCCCATTTCTTTCATCTTTACGCATACATCCCAGGCAGTTTTATCACCTTTTGGCCTGATGACGATGGCATTGAGCAGGCCTTTTCCGCGCACGGTTTCGATCATATCCGACTGTATGCTGGTCATTTCTTCCCTGAAGACCTCTCCCAGCCGCGTGGCGTTTTCGGCCAGTTTTTCCTCCCTGATCACTTCGAGTGCAGCCACGGCGACTTTTGAAGCCACCGGGTTACCGCCAAAAGTGGATCCGTGCTGCCCGGGTTTGATACACAGCATCACCTCATCATCGGCCAGAACGGCACTGACGGGATACACGCCTCCCGACAGGGCTTTACCCAGTATAAGAATATCGGGGCGCACATCTTCATGGTCACAGGCCAGGAGCTTACCGGTGCGGGCAATACCCGTTTGAACTTCATCAGCGATAAAAAGCACATTGTTTTCTCTGCAAAGCCTGTATGCATTTGAAAGGTATCCGTCGTCGGGCACGTAAACCCCGGCTTCCCCCTGTATGGGTTCGACCAGGAAGCCGGCCACATGGGGGTGGGCAAGTTCTTTTTCAAGTGCCGCAAGGTCATTGTAAGGCACCGTGACGAAACCCGGCGTATAGGGGCCGAATCCACCGCGCGCATCGGGGTCGGTCGACATGGAGATAACGGTGATGGTTCTGCCATGGAAATTGTTTTCACAAACAATGATCCTGGCCTGGTTTTCGGGGATGCCTTTTTTATCGTACCCCCAGCGGCGGGCAAGCTTGAGTGCGGTTTCATCGCCTTCGGCGCCTGTATTCATCGGAAGAACCTTATCATACCCAAAATACTCACAGATATATTTTTCATAAACCCCCAGCACATCATTATAAAATGCCCTTGAGGTAAGTGTGAGCGTGCGTGCCTGTTCTGCCAGGGCATTAACGATCTTCGGGTGGCAGTGTCCCTGGTTTACGGCCGAGTAGGCCGATAAAAAATCGAAATACCGTTTTCCCTCCACGTCCCATACAAAAACGCCTTCGCCACGGGCCAGCACCACTGGGAGCGGATGATAGTTATGGGCACCGTATTTATCTTCAAGTTCAATGGCTTTTGCAGATGTCATAATTTCAGCTTCTTTTTCACGCATCACTTTTGTTTTTAATGGTTTTACTAGTTGCAAAGGTAGTAAAATTTCAGGGATGAACCACTTTAGAACCGGTATAAATGCAGCAAAGTTCAATCAATGGGCGGGGCCGGTGCGGCAAACTGTACCTTCAGAGCAAATGCCTGAAGGGAAGGAAGACCCATTCGAAAACCCGCTGCATGAATGGGCGACTTTTCCACTCTTCATAGTCGAAGGGAGCGCTGTTATCAAGGCAGCGGGCAATATGTTCCTTTAACTGACCGATGGTTTCCCCGTCGTTGCCCACCAATGCGATTTCATGCTGGTACCTGAAGCTGCGGTAGTCGAAATTCGGTGAACCGACCGAATACATTTCACCATCGATCATTATCAGTTTCGCATGCAGGTTATTCGGGTAAAACAGGCGAAAATTCACCCCGTTCTTATGCATCATCCCGAGGTATCGTCCACGGACGATATCGACAAGCTGCACATCGGAATGGCGGGGGATGATCACTGTGATATCAACACCCCTTTTAACGGCATCGCTCATGGCTTTTCTGAGCAGGAAGCCTGGCAGGAAATAGGGCGTTTCAATCACCACCCTTTGCCTGGCATTGCGGATCATTTTTTCATAGCGCTTTTTAATCCTTTGCCGGGTAATGGAAGGCACATCGCGCAGGATCTCATAATTCCCGCAACGGATCAGCCGGGTGAGGCCGGGCCTTTTAAACACATAGCTGTTGTACATTTTAAAATCGGCCAGAAAGATCCGCATGAAGTGTTTAGTCAGGTCAGGATCGGCTATACGCAGCACCGATTCGCACCAGTTCAGCGAGTATCCTGTTATGTTGGCCGAACCTATATAAGAAATTTTATCGTCAATCAGGAGCAGTTTCCGGTGGTTACGGCGATGGTTCCTGGTAAAAAAATCCCAAAAAAACTTAATTTTCATAAAAAAGCGCAACTCCCCGCCATGCTGCAGCAGTTCCCGGAAAAAGGAATGCGATACCCCTCCTCCCCAGGAGTCGATCAGGATCTTCACCTTTACCCCTTCCCTGGCTTTTCGTGTAAGCATATCCCTGAAGCGTTCACCAATATTATCGTTGCCGAATTTATATGTTTCAAGGTAAATACTTGATTTTGCTTTAGCCAGGTCGTTAAGCATGGCATTATAAAACCGCCAGGGGTCGTCGAAAAATACCGGATATTCCCTGTTATCCTGAATGCGTTCCATCACAACCGGCATATGAGTTTACAGGCTTTTGAATAATTTCATCAGTTCCTCCTTTTTCCTGAATGAAACCGGCACACGCGAGCCATCATCCATGACCAGGGATCCGCTGCCGGCCTTTTCATAGCGTCTGACATGCGTGAGGTTTACCAGATGCGACTGATGTACCCGTAAAAAGTTAAAGTCCTGCAGCAATTCGCTGTATTCCTTCAGGCTTTTCGGCACAGCGATCGTATCGCCTCCGCTGGTATAAAAATGCGTGGTATTCTTTTCCGATTCACAACGAATTATATCACGCACAGGCATTACATGTACGCTGTCGGCAGCCTTTAAAACGATCTTTTTCGAGTGGTTCTGCAGGGCATCAAGGTTTTCGTAGAGGGCTTCGAGGCGCAGGCTTATATTCTCCTTTTCGATCCTTTCACTGACCTTTTCAACAGCGGATATCAATTCATCCGGATCGATGGGTTTAAGGATATAATCCAGGGCACTGAACTTGATGGCCCTGATGGCAAACTCTTCAAAGGCAGTGATAAAGATCAGAAGGAAATTGTTGCTTCTGATTTTTTTCAGCAGGTCGAAACCGCTGCCATCGCCCATTTTAATATCCAGTAACAGCAGATCCGGTTTATGATTCCGCAAAACCTCAACTCCTTCTTTCACACTTCCGGCGGTAGCGATCACATCCACATCCGGGCAATAGGCTTTGAGCATATCCTTTATCGATTCCCGTGCCTTTGGCTCATCGTCGATGATCACCGTTTTTATCATTTTTTCTGTCTTTCGTTTTTCAAACAATATATTTGGTTGGTAAATATAATCAAAAACAGGATTTTTATTCTCCTTTCCACCATTTATGACTTAGTTTGTCAGGCCTTACTTCTCTCAGTTGCCTTTTACGGGCAGGGTGATCCGTACCAGTGTACCGGCAGCCTTTCCGTCCCCGTCCGTCAGGTCAAGGATCTTAAGTACGATCTTACTGGCCTGGATACGGTTAAGTGACCTGATCCTTTTAGAAAGTATTTCAAGTCCCATCGACTTATGCAGGGCTCCTTTTGAATTTTGTTTTTTTGCGGATTCCTCCCGCCCGATCCCGTTATCCTCAACCTCGACCATAATGTCATTGCCGCTCATCTTAAACCGGATAATAAGCATCCCCTTGCTTTCCCTGTGCTGCAGGCCGTGTTCAATGGCATTTTCAATAAAGGGCTGTATCATGAGTGAGGGAATACTCACCGATTCAGTGATCAATTCAGGATCTGTTTCAATCCTGTATGAAAAGTATTCGCTGAAGCGCAGTTGCTGCAACTCGATGTAATAGGTAAGCGCTTCGATCTCCTGGTTGAGCGGAATATATTCCTCACTTGAACCATACAATGTATGCCTGATCAGTTTGGCAAAGCTGGTCAGGTAGCGGGCAGCCTCTCTGGCCTTGTTCTGGTACATAAAGCCCTGGATGGCCAGCAGTGCGTTGAACACAAAATGCGGATTCAGCTGCAGCCTGAACAGCTTTTGTTCCATCTGGGTAAGCTCATACCTTACCTTTTCCTTCATTTTTCTCTGCCGCTGAAAATACAAGGCTGCCGCAGCAAAAATGATTGAAGTTATGATAATGAGCAGGAGCATAAACCAGATGGTACCGGTAAAATGTTTTTTAATGGTAAAACGGATGCTTAGCGGGTTTTCATTCCAAACGCCGTTTGCATTGGCCGCATTCAGGAAAAACGTGTAATCGCCGGGGGTGAGGTTCGAAAAATTCACCCACTGGTTCCTGGTTTCTATGATCTCATCACCCAGGTTGAACATACAATAACGAAACATCATTCTTTCTGCAGATCTGAAACCGATCCCGCTGAATGCGATCCGAATATCGTTCTGGTCGTGTTCAAGCACATAATGGTCTTTTATTTCAACATCCCTGCCCGCGATCCTGATACTATTGATCCGGATGACGGGTGCCACCAGGTTTGGAGTAAGCCGGAGGGGGTTAAATGACACCAGCCCGTTGCTGGTTGCCAGCCACATATGTCCCTCATGCATATCAATGGCATTGATCTCGTCGGAAGGCAGGCCGTCGCTTTGCCAGAAGCGTTCAATGGCGATACTGTCAATACCGGTTTTGATACAGCACCTGTTCACGCCTTTCCGGGTACCTACCCAAAAAACCGTATCGTTTTGCACATACAAGGAGCGGATCTCGTTACCGGTCAGCCCATTCTGGCTGTTCAAGCGCTTTACCAGTGTATCATTCCTTATAATAAACAGCCCATGAGCCGATGTTCCCACCAATAACATGCTGCCCGCCCCGGCAATACAGCTGATCCTTTCAATTAACGAAGGATGCAAATGTGTTTTCGACAGGAATTCGCCGTTTCTGAATGCATACAAGCCATAAAGGGTTCCGATCCACATGGTTTCGTCATGATCCTCACAGATCGCATAGATCCTTTTCTGATAGTCTGTTTCGCTGACATCAAGCAGCCTGCCTTTTTTATAAAACCCAAGATTCCTGTTGCCAACAATAATGCTATCGCCCCGGCCATGTGCAATACATATAGCATCCAGAACCGTATCGGGCGGACGTGGAATGCCTGCTGGATCGTACCTGAGATATTCGGTCGACGACAACCATAAATAACCCTGTGCGTCAACGGCAATATGTTTGATCCAGTTCAGCGGTTCACCAATATCTATTTGCCGTATTTTTGAAATATCCCCGAAAAGCAATCGTCCCGAAAAAAGCTTTTTATTCCGGGTGGTAAAATACAGTCGCTGCCCTGAAATGGCCATGGCCATCACTTTCGGCTGACGCTCCTTATCGGCAAATGCATAACACACAAAATCGAAGGTGGGTACAAAATAAAGCCCGTCGCCTTCGGTACTGAACCAGAAATTATTTTCCCTGTCCTGCATCACCCTTGTAACCGTATGCCCGTGCAGGTATTGTTTTTTGGGGCCAAGCATTGAAATATGGTCAAATACATAAACGCCATGATCGGATTTCAGGCACACCCACAGTCTTCCCTGGGTATCCTGGTACAATGAAACCACTTCTTCGCTGAACTTTCGTTTCGATACGATTTTCCGGTCCCTGATATAATAAGCCTCATCACGGTAGCTGACCACATATTCGTCCTTACCGGCACGTAGGTAGTTCCGGTGAAACTGCCGGCTGCTATACTTCACCTTCAGGTAATAACCCCTTGGTGCGTATGCCAGCGGACCATCTGAATAAATGCCTTCGGGCAAACCGTTAACCAGGGTGATAAAATACTGATCGCCATGATCGGCAAAATACAAATAGCAGGAGTCGATCCCACACTGATCACTTAAATCAGATTTCAGGTAAATAATTCCTGACGGATCCAGGAACGCGGCTCCTCCCCTTTTTGGCGATACAAGCATACCGCCGCCGGGATCAATATAGATATTGTCGAGGTAATTATCGGAAAAGTATTTAACGATGCTATCGTTAAAGGTACAATCAACGATCCCTCTACCTTCTTCATAATAACTTAAGGTGCCGTTGTATCCCAGGAACCAGATGCGGCCCAGAAAATCCTCACTTAACTTAAGAATTGCATTGACCGGCAAGCCTTCCGAAACATCGAAATTTACAAATTCATTCCCGTCGTACCGGCTTACGCCATTATCGGTAGCAAACCATAAATAACCGTCACTGGCATTGAGGATATCATAAACATCCTTTCCCGGCAGGCCCTCCTCTTCCGAGAAATTCGTAAAGGCGGGTTCCTGCGCAGCCAGTTTCGGAGAAACAAGGGTTAATATTGCAAGGATGAAAAAATATTTTACCGGGCCATTCATAAGGCTTAATTACACCGCAAATTAATCATTTTTCGGAAATTGTCAAAAGCCGGAAGTTGTTTAAGTTTTGTGATTAAGCCGGATACTCTATATCTTTGGTAAAAATTAGCGCCTTATGATCAGATCCATGACAGGTTATGGCAAATGCAATGTGGAGATGCCCGGGAAGCGCATCACGGTTGAAATACGGTCGCTGAACAGCAAGCAGTTCGATGCCGGCTTTCGCCTGCCACATCTTTATCGTGAAAAAGAGTCGGAAATCAGGCTTATGTTGATCTCAGGACTGGAAAGGGGGAAGGTTGAACTTAATGTTGGTGTCGATACCGATGAAGAAAGCCCGCAATACACCTTTAACCGTGACATTGCCCGTGCCTACTATAAAGAGATCAAAGTCCTGGCCGGAGAACTGGGCCTTGCGATCAATGCAGAGGTGATCGGCACACTGGTGAGGATGCCTGATGTTCTCAAAGCCGGACAGCCCGATCTCAGTGAAGAGGAATGGGAAAAGCTCCGGACAGCCGTAAACGGAGCCATTGAAAGCCTGAACATTTTCAGGGAGCATGAAGGGGCCGCCCTCGAAAAGGATTTGGTCAGCAGGGTTAATACCATCCAAAGCCTGCTCGGCGAAATCAAGCCTTTCGAAGATGAGCGCATCGGCCGGCTGCGGGAAAGGCTCAACAGGCAATTTGAGGAGTTACAAAAACAAAACAGTATCGATGCCAACCGTTTCGAACAGGAGATCATCTATTACCTTGAGAAATTCGATATAACCGAAGAAAAGGTCAGGCTGGAGAAACACTGTGCCTATTTTCTCGAAACGATGCAGGAAAGCGGATCGAACGGGAAAAAGCTGTCGTTCATTTCCCAGGAAATGGGACGGGAGATCAACACCCTGGGCTCCAAGGCCAACGACGCCGACATCCAGCGTATCGTGGTATTGATGAAAGACGAATTGGAAAAGATCAAGGAACAATTGTTCAACATACTCTGATGAAAGGCAAATTGCTCATCATATCGGCTCCTTCCGGGGCAGGAAAGACCACCCTGGTGCGCGCCCTGCTGGCTGCGGGACTTGGACTGGAGTTTTCGGTTTCGGCATGCAGCCGGCCCAAAAGAAACAAGGAAGTTGACGGACGTGATTACTATTTTCTGGGGATTGATGGCTTTCGCCAAAAAATTGCCGAAGGGGCATTCCTTGAATGGGAAGAAGTATACAAAGATCATTTCTACGGCACGCTTAAACCGGAAGTGGAGCGCATCCGGCAGGCGGGCAGGCATGTGATCTTTGACGTAGACGTTTACGGGGGGCTCAACATCAAAAGGCAGTACCCGGATGAATCCCTGGCCATTTTCGTGATGCCACCATCGGTTGAGGTACTCGAAGAAAGGCTGCGCAACCGGATGACCGACTCGGAGGAGAACATCGCCAGGCGCATTGGCAAAGCACGGCAGGAAATGGAACTTGCCAGTGATTTTGACCGGATCATTGTAAATGATGAAATTGGAAGAGCAACAGCAGAAGCCATCCGCGTGGTTTCGGAATTCCTGAACCAACATGCCTGAAAAATTAAAAACCGGATTGTTTTTCGGGTCATTTAATCCTGTTCATACAGGACACCTGGCAGTGGCAGGTTATATGGCGGGGAATACCGGCCTGGATGAGGTCTGGTTTGTTGTTTCGCCCAAAAACCCGCTCAAGGAAGAGCACGAATTGCTGGATGAGCATCATCGCCTGGCCATGGTCAACCTTGCCATCCGCGGCGATGCCCGCCTCTGCGCCTGCGATGTGGAATTTGAAATGCCCCAACCCTCCTATACCATCGACACCCTGGAACTGCTGGAGAAAAAACATCCCGGCCGGGAATTTGTCCTGATTGCAGGCACTGACATCTTTCCCTCCTTCCACCTGTGGAAAGACTACCGGCAATTACTGGCACGATACCGTTTTTATATTTATAACCGCCCCCATTATGATGCCGGCGAATACAAAGACCGGCCCGGCATAACATTTTTCAGGGCACCGCTTCTCGACATTTCTGCCAGTTTTATCAGGGATTCGATCAAACAGGGGAAAGATGTCAGCCATATGTTGCCTCCCCGGGTATGGGAATACATCCGGGAAAACAGCCTTTACGGAATATAGCCCGGCTGGATCAGAAATGATAAATGATGCGATCGCCCTCGTCCTTTACGCTTTTAACCAGGGATGGGTCAATGCCCTGCCTGATGATATCGTAGATGCCGCTCTCCATGTCTTCCTTTTCAATCATCAATTGTATGGGTTCATCTCCGGCAAAAAGGTTGATGGCTGCCTTCAGTTTTCTGGCAATAAAGCCCATGCTGTCCTTTTCCATCGACAACCTGACATATTCCTTGTCGGGGTCGTCTTCGATCACTTTAAAGCCAAGCATCTTATTATACTTTAGCGCCCGTTCGTTGCTGCGCAGGATGGTGGCGCGCGGCTTCAACCCCCAGATCGCAACGCCAAGTTCAGCGAAGATGATCGTACATAAGGTCGGGATATGGGTTTTGCGGTAATACCTGTTCCAGATGAAGATGCCGGTTTCCATCGACTTATCTTCCCAGTTGATGTCCTTACCGTTTATCAAACCGATCTTCTTACCCTTGTATTCGATGATGAAATACAGATTATTGTTGTTGTTCACCGACCTGAACCAGTTTTTCTGCATCTCAGGGCTGATATATTCCCGGTACACCATGTACTTTTTGATGCTCGGGTGGTTCCGCCACTTCCTGACAAGCTCAATGTCGTCTTCGCTGAGGCGGGTGAAACGGATATTGTATTTGGATATGATCATAACGCTGAATGGTGGATGGTTTTGCAAAAGTAAACAATCCTTACGTGCAAGCTTCAGCGGCACCTGCATGCTTAAAAATAATATCTTTGCAATACTTCAGCACTGGTGCAGATGCGCAGAAAAAAACTGATACTGGTCAATCCCTTCAACAGGCATACCCGCGACGGGTTTTACGACACCCATGCCTTGTCGCCCCCACTGGCGTTGGGAATTATTGCTGCACTGACACCTGCCGGATGGGATGTGGAGATCATTGATGAGAATTTCGACGATTTTGAATTTCGCAAAGCCGACCTTGTTGGAATCACTGCCATGACGGCCAATGTTAACCGTGCTTACGAGATTGCTTCCATATACCGTGCTGAAGGGATCCCGGTGGTGATCGGCGGCATTCATGCATCCATGCTTCCCGGCGAAGCTTCCCGGTATGCCGATGCCGTGGTGAGCGGCGAGGCGGAGAGCGTGTGGAAAAATGTCATCAGCGACTTTGAAGCCAAAAGCATGCAAAAACTTTATCGCGGCACCCTTTTGCCCATGAACAATGCCGTTGTGCCGCGCCGCGACCTTTTTCATCCTGCCTATACCTATGCCAACATACAAACCTCACGGGGATGCCCGATGAACTGCGACTTTTGCTCGGTACATACCTTTAACGGATCACAATACCGGCAGCGTCCCGTGGAGGAAGTCCTCGACGAACTGGAAAGCATCCCCCGGGATCTGGTTTACTTTGTTGATGACAACATCATCGGATATTCCCGTCAGTCGTACAAACGCGCCATCAGCCTTTTCAGGGGCATGATCAGGCGTGGGATCAAAAAGGACTGGTACTGCCAGGCCTCCCTGAACGTTGCCGACAATGAAGAGGTGCTGAGGCTTGCCGCCGAAAGCGGTTGCCGCATGATCCTCATCGGCATCGAATCCGAAAAAGAGGAGCAACTGAAAGAAGCAAACAAAAAGCTGAACCTGCGAATGGGCATTGATAAATACCAGGAAGTGTTCGACCGCATCCACAGGTACGGGATCAGTGTTCTGGGAGCGTTGATCTATGGGCTCGACAGCGACAGCAGGGATGACCTTTTTGCGCGAACCCGCTTTGCCATTGAGAGCGGTATGGACGCCATGCAGGCCACCATCGTCACACCCTTGCCGGGGACCGGGCTCTTCAGGCGGATGGAAGCTGAAAAACGCCTGCTTTACACCAACTATCCCGCCGACTGGCAGCATTACCATTTCCTCGAGGTGGTACACCGGCCCCTGAAGATGGATCCGCAGGAGTTTATGGATGCCATGTACCAGAACTGGTCGGAGATGTACGATGACAAGCTGCTGCAAAAAAAAATGCTGAGGACCCTGAAGGAAACACGCAGCGCCAGGGCCGCAGCATGGGCATACCTCTCGAACGTGGAAAGACACAATGTTTGCTTCGGGAACAAAAAGGAGCCCCTCGACCCGAACCGCCTGCTGAAAAGCCTGCAGCAAAAACCCTCATGATGCCACATTCAACAATTTAACCCTGATATCATGGCCAAACGACGCTTTTCGCGCGATGTGATCGGTGTTTTCAACAGCAATGTTTTTTCCATCCTGGCGGGATTTGCGGCCAGCATCGTGCTGGCACGCCTGCTGGGGCCCGAACAATACGGCATCTTCATGGCCCTGGTGATCATACCCATGATCGTGGTCAGCCTGACCAACCTCGGCATCAGGGGTTCGGCCATTTTTCATGTAGGCAAGGGAGAACATGACCGCAATCAACTTATATCTTCTGTGGTCGTATTACTGCTTATCGCCTCCGCACTTGGCATGATCATTTCTGCGCTTGCCTACTGGATCTACGACGGTCCCTCTTTCACACCCCTGATGATCGGACTGGTGCTGATGGTTATCCCCGGGCGGCTGGCCATTATCTATTTTGGCGGCATTTTCCTGGGCAATGACGAGATCAGCAAAGCCAACCAGATGAACTGGATCACCAACGCCCTCAACCTGGCACTAATCGTAGTCCTGGTTTGGGTGTTTAAATCAGGGATCATCGGCGCGGTTATCGCCTTTCTTGCTTCAGCAGCCATCGTGGCCGTTTACGGACTGATCCTGCTTGGAAGGTCGTTCCGCATCCGTCTTCGCTTCCATAAAAGGATCATCATCAGCCTGCTGAGGCTGGGCATTTTGTTCTCTGTTTCGTTTTTCATCCTGCAACTGAACTACCGTATCGACATTCTGCTGATCGAAAAGCTGCGCGACACGGCCGAGGTGGGCATCTATTCCATCGGGGCGTCGGTAGCCGAACAACTTTGGCAACTCCCGCTGGCAGTGGGCATTGTGGTTTTCAGCCGGACGGCCAATGCACGCGATCAGGCTGAGATGAAAGAAATTACCGGTATATTGCTGAGGCTTTCTTTCCTTTTCTCCCTCCTTCTGGCTGCAGCCATGTTCTTCCTGGTTCCCCTCCTGGTTCCCCTTATCTTCGGACAGGCTTATCACGACAGTATCCGCATCATACAACTGATCCTCCCCGGCATCATCATGGTAGTGATGTTCCGTATCCTCAGCGGGCACCTGGCCGGGCTTGGAAGGCCGGAGGTAACCCTTTACGTTTTCCTGCCTGCCCTGGTCCTGAACATCCTGCTAAACCTTTGGTGGATCCCATCTTACGGAGGAGCAGGGGCTGCCATAGCCACCAATGTGAGCTATACGGCCGGTTCGGTCGGTTACCTGATCATGTATTCCCGTATTCTCAAGGTTCCGGTACGGGATATTCTTATGGTAAAACGGAGCGATTTAGAAGAAATTAAAGGGCTGGTAAACAGAGTTTTAAAAAAGGGTTGCCAACCTTAATAAGGTTGGCAACCCTTTTTTCCTATTTTTGCTCCTTCATGAAGGATTTTTTTACAGAAAAAGACCGGAAAAATATCCTGCTGCTGCAAAAGCAGCGGCATCTCAATTCACGGCAACTGAAGGAAATCCCAATGTTTTTTGTGGTTGGAAGACCACGTTCGGGGACAACTCTGCTTCGTACCCTCTTCGATGCACATCCCAACGTGATGGTACCCCCCGAGTGCCAGCTGATCATCAACCTGTATCCAAAATACGGGAAGATCACCAACTGGTCGAAAAAACAACTGCAATCATTTTATGAAGACCTTTTCCGCCAATGGCGTTTCGACCTTTGGCCCCTCGACCGGAACAAGCTTTATCACAGCCTTATGCAATGCCGGGGAGATTATAGTTACGGAACACTTTGCAAGCTTGTCTATCATGAATACCGGTCAATATTCAGACACGGAGTGATCCTGGCACTGGGTGATAAAAATCCCGGTTACACGATCTATACGGAAAGGCTGCTGAAAATCTTTCCCGAAGCCAGGTTCATACATATCGTCAGAGACTACCGCGATAATTTTGTTTCGATCAGGAACGTCGACTTTGAATTGCCATTTATTTCCGTTACCACCAGCAAATGGCGCTATTTTGTCAAAAAATTCAGGCAGGCTGCCGGCAGGTATCCGGGCACGCATAAGGAAATCCGTTACGAAGACCTTGTTTCCAGGCCGGAGGAGGTATTTTCAGAACTCTGCAGGTTTATCGGCATCCCTTTCAGCCCCGTTCCTTTCGATTTCTACAAAAAAAGTAGCGAAGTGCTGAAGATCTACCCGAACGAACTCATCCTGAAATACCATTCCAGCCTGTTAAAGAAGATCAATACCGGCAGGACCGGCTTATGGAAGAAAGAGCTGAAACCTTCGGAGATCCGGGTGGCCGATGCCTGTGCCGGGCCCTATGCAGCCCTTACCGGGCATGAAAAAGCATATCCAAAACCGGGGATCCGGGCCCATATCTGTTGCCTGCCCGGCAAAGCCTTTGCGGGCATGCTCTACATGGCTACATGGATGATCGACAAATTCCCGTATCGCCTGCGCATGACCATCCTCAGCAAAGCACCCCTGGCGGTAGGCCGCTTCTACCTGGGCATTTTCAACAGGAAAAAACTGCGTGAACTCGACGGCCGGATGAAACAAATGTCGCAAAAAAGCGGCAACAGCTACCGAACGGGATGGAAACCGCTGTATAAAAAAGAATTATAAGATATTCTTTATGGTAAAAGGGGGCTTCTTGCTCTGCACCATATAAATGCGGCTGAGATAACCGCCAATGATACCCAGGCTGAACACGATGATCCCCGTACTGAAAAGGATGGTAACGATGGTAGAGGTATAACCCGGCACCGTAACATTAAAAAGCCATTTTTGCAATAAGAACCGCAAACCGAAGAGAAAAAACAAAATCGACATCAGCAGGCCGCCGTATACCATGATCTTTAATGGGATGTTCGTATAGAAATAGGTCAGGTCGGTTACCAGCATAAACAGCTTTTTGGCCGTATATCCCGATTTTTTAATCCGCCTGGGATGATGTTCCACCTCCACGAAGGCAAAATCGTTGGTATGCCAGAGCAACAACTGGTCGATAAAGACAAAATGGATGATATTTTGCAGCAGCTTGTCGATGATCTCCTTTTTGATCAATCTGAAGGAAGATCCTTTTCCGGTACCTTTCAGGAGCATCCGTGAAGTTTTTTTTACGGAATGGCTGCCTATGTTCCGGAGTTTCGAATGCCGTTTCCGGGAAAAAACGCCATAAACGATATCGGTATCGCCTTCATCAAAGCGTTCGATCAGTTTAAGGATCTCTTCGGGCGGATGCTGCAGGTCATCATCCATGGTGATGACCCTGTCGGCCCGGGCAAAACCCAACCCGCAAATGGTAGCATTGTGTTGCCCGTAATTGCGGTGCAGCTTCACGGCCGTGAGCTGTCCGGGATGTTCATCCTTCAGTTCCTTCAACACCTCCCAGCTATTGTCGGTCCCGCAGTCTTCCACGAAAATAATTTCAAAAGTGGCATTTAGCCGTTTAAATACTGCCGCTGTCCTTTCAAAAAGCTCTCTAAGTGTTTCTTCGCTGTTATAAACGGGTACAACAACGGAATAGCCGGGTTTTGACATCGCTGCGATGTTTTGGTTAAAACAAAAATAAGTATATTTCGGGTGATGGTGAAGAAATTTATCTTTCCGGTCCTGTGCAGGGATCGGCAAACTGCCGGTTGAGGGGCCCCGGACTCTTACCGGATCACGGCCCCCATGTCGATATTGGCACCGGAGATCCAGCGTGCCTCATCCGACAGCAAAAATATGACGGCATTGGCCACATCTTCGGCTTCGCCGACTCCCATTGGATATTTTGCAAGATAGCGTTTCAGTGAGTCGTCAACGATGGCAGGATTAGATTCCTTGGCCGGATCGGTGATCATGGGGGTGTTTACCAATCCCGGCGACAGGCAGTTGACGCGTATGCCGCGGTCAACCAGTTCGAGGGCGAGGGTCTTAGTATAGGTTTCGATGGCGCCTTTGGAACCGGCATAGAGGCTGCCGCCGAAATAGGGCGAACGGGTGACCACTGACGACATCAGCACAACCGAGGCATTCTTATTCAGTTTCTTTTCCCTGAGGATGGCAGCGGTAAGCAACACCGGCACGCGATAGTTGATGTTGAACATCTTGTCGATATGCTCATCCCGGATAAATTTTGCCGGTGTGGGGCCGATAATACCGGCACAGTGTACCAGCCCGTCGAGGCCGGGAATCATCTCCGCCAGCGCAGCCAGTTCGGTTCCGACCGTCAGGTCGCCTGCAAACAGCTGATGCCCTTCCCCCTGCAGTTTCGCAAGCGTTTCTTCAAGCTTTGCCCGGTTCCTCCCGGCAATGATCAGTTTTCCGCCATGCCTGCTGATACTGATGGCTGTCTGCATGCCAATGCCGGAGGAGGCGCCTGTCACCAGCACGGTTTTTCCGCTAAGATCGCAAAAGGCTAACATATGGTTTTACATTTCTATGATTTCAGGACAAAAAACATGGTCGGCAGCAAGCAATACGCTGCCCCACGAAAGCCCCACCCCAAAGCCCGAAAAGAGCATCCTGAGCGGCTTTTCCTGCAAAACAAGCCTGAGTTCAGTGACCAGTGTAAGCGGGACAGAGGCCGAGCTGGTATTTCCATAAAGCTTAAGGGAATAGGGATATTTTTCAGGTGCTACCTTCAGTTGCTTCCTGATGGTTTCATTCATAAGCCGGTTTGCCTGGTGCATCACAAAATAATCGATATCGTCGATGCCAACACCTGCATGCTGCAGCAGGCTCCTGACGTTAGGCGCCACTTCGCGAAGCGAAAAGTTGAATACCTCAAGCCCGTCAAGGGCAATATGGTAACGGTTTCTGATGATCCCTTCGGCAATCTCCTCATATTCAAACGAACGTTCGCGGGCGGCGAGATTCCGGATGCCCCCGTCGGGGATGATGATGGCCCGGTAGCCCGATCCGTCGGTTTGCAGGTTAAAGTCCATAATACCGGCACCTTTTTGATATTCCAGGGCCGTAGCCGTTCCGGCATCGCCGAAGAGGGGAAAAGTGCTTTTATCCTTATAAGAGGTATTTTGGGTGCTTACGTCACCAACAAGCAGCAGGCCTTTTCGGATGACCCCTTCGCTCATCATCCTGCCCATCACCGAGAGGCCGTAGACGTAACCAGAACAGCCAAGGCTGATATCGAAAGCCATGCATGTTTTGGGTAGTCCGAGGCGGTGCTGTAATATGCCCGCTGTGGCTGGGATGAGGTAATCGCGCGACTGGCTGACGAAGACCAGCAAATCGATCTCACCGGCCTGCCAGCCAAGGCCTGACATCAGTTTCCGGGCTGCTTCAAAGCAGAGGTCGGAAGTGGTCATTCCCTCTTCCGCCACCCGGCGCCTTTCAACCCCAACGGTCTTGATCAGCACTTCCCGCTCACGCGGTGTAATCCATTCGTAATCCCGGTTGTTGTATTCCCTGCGGGGAACGCTTGCGGCAACACCCGCAAGCCTGATATCAGGAATGCTGAAAATAGCCATATGAGGATTATGCAGCTTGTGCCCTGGACATAACCAGGTTATAAAGGTCCTGCACCGTTTCGGAGTTCACCAGGTCATCGGCGGTGATCACCACATCATATTCAACGTTCACGTGTGCGATGAATATAAGGGCGCTGATCGAATCCCATGTAAAGTGTTCCCTGATCACACTGTCGGGCTTCAGCTTACCGGGTTCCATGTCCTCGAACTCCTCTTCTACCTTTTTTATAAATTCTTCGATGCCAATCATTTTCAATTTGATCAGTTTAGCGCAAAATTACATTTTTTCTGTTTGAATGCCATCAATGCCAAAAATATTTATACGAACTGCCGCTTTTTACTGTTTCGGGATGCCCCTTCCAACATGGCTGTTGCCGGAGATTATACAACGCCAAAACGCGCATCGCAGCAGCTTCTTCGCTTCGCGTCCCATTCTGGCCCTTATAACTGAACAAACAACTGGCAGATTGGTTTAAATAAGCATAAAGCATGCAATCTGTATGGTTCCGGGAACTTTGTTAAACAGAATATGATTAACTTTGGCGGGCATGTCAACTAAAGGGAACAGAAAAAAACTTTTGCTCATCAACCCGCTGAGCACGAAGCGGCAGGGGCTCATCCTTCACAGCCATGTGATCTACCCCCCGATCGGGCTTGGCATTGTGGCAGCGCTCACGCCGGAGCACTGGGACGTGGAAATACTGGATGAGAATTTCGATCGTTTCTCCTACCGCAAGGCCGATCTGGTAGGCATCACCGCGCTCACATCAGGAGTGGCCAGGGCCTATGAGCTGGCAGCGGTATACCGTGAAAAAGGCATACCCACGATACTTGGGGGCATCCATGCATCGATGATGCCGCAGGAAGCAGGGCAATATGTCGATACGGTGGTTACGGGTGAGGCGGAAAGTGTATGGGCGGAACTGATCAGCGACTTTGAGCAGGGCAAGATGAAAAGCATTTACACTGGCATGCTCCTTCCTTTTAAAAATGCCGTATACCCGGCCCGCCACCTGTTCCATGAAAAATACCAGTTTGCAAGCATACAAACCACCCGCGGCTGCCCGATGATGTGCGATTTTTGTTCGGTACACACCTTTAACGGCGACAAATACCGTGAAAGGCCCGTTGAAGAAGTGCTTGACGAACTTGAAAGCATCCCGCACGAAAAGATCTATTTCGTCGACGATAACCTCATTGGCTATGGCAAAAGGTCGGAGCGCCGTGCCATTGCCTTGTTCCGGGGCATTGTCGAAAGGGGCATCAGGAAGCAATGGTTCTGTTCGGCTTCCATGAACTTTGCCAACAATGAAGAAGTGCTCAGCCTGGCTGCCCGGGCCGGCTGCGTAATGGTGCTGCTTGGCATCGAATCGGAAAGGATCGAACAACTGGAGGAGACCAATAAAAAGCTTAACATTCGTATCGGTATCGACCATTACGAAGAAGTTTTTGAAAAGATCCACAAATACGGCATCAGTGTTTTGGGAGCCTTCATCTACGGTCTCGAGAGCGACACGCCCGAAACCATGGCGCAACGAACCGAATATATCAACAATGCCGGTATCGACGCCGTACAGGCCACCGTGCTCACCCCGCTTCCCGGCACCGGGCTTTACAACAGGATGATGAAAGAAGGGAAGGTGGCACACCGTGATTTTCCTTCCGACTGGCAGAAATACGACTTTGTTGAAATGGTGTTTACCCACGAAAAGATGACGGCGGAAGTCTTTGCCAGGGAGATGAGAAAGAACTGGGAAGCGCTGTATAACGACCACATATTAAAGAAAAAGTTTTTGCGGACGCTGAAACAGACCCGCAGCCCGCTGGCCGCCATCTGGTCGTATGGCTCAAACCTCCAATACCACAACATGGTGTACGAAGGAGAACGTCCAGGAAAAAACATCGAAGATATTTTCGGGCTGGATGAAAACAGCCGCGATTTGTTGCTGGCAAGCCCATTCAGGTAAAAACGCCCGCAATTCCGGGATAAGCGTGAACAAAAAGAAAAGATCATATAAGCTGCTTTTGGTCAACCCCGTCAATAGCCGGCGGAAAGGGCTCATGCTCGACAAGGGCTCCATCTATCCCCCCATCGCCCTGGGCATCATTGCGGCCCTCACGCCACCAAACTGGGAAGTGGAGATCATCGACGAAAATTTCACCCCTTTCGAATATACGAATGCCGACCTGGTTGGCTTCACCTCACTGACGGCAACGGTGAACCGTTGTTATGAGATTGCCACGGAATACAGAAAAAACAAGATCCCGACGGTGATCGGCGGCATCCATGCCTCCATGCTGCCACAGGAAGCGCTTCGCTATGTCGACTCCGTAGTGGTTGGCGAAGCCGAAGGGATATGGGAAGCGGTGATCAGGGATGTTGAGAACAACCGGCTGCGTGACATTTACCGCCCGGGTCTGCCATCCATCGTTAATTCGCCTTCGGCCAGACAGGACCTTTTTCATCCCGGCTATGAATTCAGCAGCATGCAAACCACCCGCGGATGCCCCATGAAATGTGAATTCTGCTCGGTACATACCTTTAACGGAAGCAAATACAGGCTGCGCTCGGTCGAAAGGTCGGTCGATGACTTCATAAACCTTCAGAAAGACCGGGTTTACATTGTCGACGACAATTTTGTGGGCTACAGCAAAGCCGCCCGCCAGCATGCCCTGGATTTCTTTAAGGGCGTGGCCGGAAGCGGGGTGCAAAAACACTGGGCCGGATCGGCCTCCATGAACATCGGTGAAGACGAGGAACTGCTCGAATGGGCTGCCAAAAGCGGATGCAAGACGATCTTCCTTGGCATAGAATCGGAACTGATCGACCAGCTTGAGCAAATGAATAAAAAAGTAAACCTCAGGCTGGGAGTAGACCGCTACGAAGAGGTGTACCGGAAACTGCACAAATATGAACTTGCCGTGATCGGGGCCTTTATCTTTGGCCTCGACAGGGATACGCCGGAAACATTGTACAATCGTACGAGCTATATCCTGAATTCCGACATCGACATCATGCAGGCGTCCATCCTTACACCCCTGCCCGGCACCGCCCTGTATAACAGGTTAAGGGACGAAGGCAGGCTGCTTTATACCAATTATCCTGACGACTGGGAAAGGTACAATTATGCGGAAGTTGTTTACAAGCCACAAAGAATGAGCCCGGAAACCTTCGAAGAAGCCGTTTATGAGAACTGGGAAAGATTATACAATGTAAAGACCCTGAAAAAGAAATTCCTGAACACCCTGAAGCTTACCAAAAATGCCACCACCGCCGCCTGGGCTTTCTCTTCCAACATGCATATGCGCAATTTCTGCTTTGAAGGCAGGGCCGAGATCCTGGACGTGAAGTGTGTATTCCCCGAAATATTCGCGGGCATCGGAAGCGACGGAAAAGGAACTTAATCTGACATCAACACATGGACAAAGCTTATCCGCAATATCTCGGCTCATCGATGGAAGGCACGGTTCTTCCGGCCGGCACCATGGTTGAACGGCTTCTGCAGCACGAAAAGAACCAGCCCGACAAGGTGGTTTACATCCTGCTTGAAGACGGCCTGACCGAAAAAGAAAGCATTACGTATGCGTCGCTCGTTAGAAAGGCCAAAGCCATCGCCACCGTTCTCATGGAAAAGGGAAGCAAAGGCGACCGGGTATTGCTGCTGTTCCCGACGGGGATCGCGTTTATCACAGCCTTTTTCGCCTGCCACTTTGCCGGCATGATCGCCGTGCCCGCCTATCCGCCAAAAAGGAACAAGTCCAATGAACGTTTCAGGTCGATCGTGCAGGATTCATCCCCGGCATTTCTCATCAGCACTGCCGGGATCCATGCCGAGCTGCTTGAATATCATTCAACGGAAGGCTACCCGGAGGGGATGCAGATGCTTGTTTACGAGGAGTTGGATGAATCCCTGGCGGGAAAATGGTCCGATCCCGGCATTTCGGCCGGTGATATTGCACTGCTGCAATACACTTCCGGTTCAACAGGTACTCCCAACGGGGTGATGGTAAGCCATGCCAACATCATCCATAACTCGGAATGCATCAAACAATCGTTTGGCTTTGACGAAAACTCGGTGGGCGTAAACTGGCTCCCAAACTTCCATGATATGGGGCTGATCGGATGCCTGATACAGGCAGCCTACCTGGGTGCTTCCAACGTGATCATCCCACCACTCAGCTTCCTGAAAAACCCTTCGAACTGGTTTCGGGCCATGAGCCGTTACGGGGCCACTACCGGAGGCGGTCCGAATTTTGCCTTCGACTACAGCATCGAAAAAGTGCCGGATGAAGACATCCCGCAGTTTGACCTTGGCGGGTTGCGTACGCTGTATTGCGGGGCCGAGCCGATACGCCGTGAAACCCTGCAGGAGTTTGCGGCAAAATTCAAGCCTTCGGGGTTCAGGCCTGCACAGTTCTATCCCTGTTACGGCATGGCCGAATCGGTGCTGATCGTCACCGGGGGCAATTACCTGGCAGCACCCCTGTACACAGAGGTCGATGCCAGGACCTTGGAAGAGAACAGGGTGCTTTCCGTCACTTCAGGCAGGGAAAGCCGTGTGCTGACCGCCTGCGGATACCCCTGGCTGGGCATGCGGGTGGCCATTGTCGACCCCGTTACCAGAATACCTTCAGCAGCCGGCATGCTTGGCGAGGTATGGGTCAGCGGCCCTTCCGTTGCCCAGGGCTACTGGAACAAGCCACAGGAAACGGAAGAAACCTTCAGTGCCTGTATCGCCGGAACCCATGACGGGCCCTGGCTGCGTACCGGCGACCTGGGCTTCATCAGCCACGGTCAACTCTTTATCAGCGGCCGCCGCAAAGACCTGATCATCATCAGGGGTGCGAACTACTTCCCCAACGACATAGAACATTGCGCCGAGGGCTGTCACCCGGCGATCAGGAAGAATGCCAGCGCAGCCTTTTCCATCGACAGCGGGGAGGGGGAAAAACTCGTGCTGGTGATGGAAACAGAGCGCGCCTTCATGAATACGGACAAGCACGATGAGGTGTTTGAAGCCGCCAGGCAGGCCATCTTTTCGGAATACGGCATCCAGCCCCATGCATTGTCGCTCATCCGTACCGGCAGCATTTTAAAAACATCCAGTGGCAAGATCCAGCGCTTTGCCGTGAAAAGAGCCTGGCAGGAAAATGAACTTAAAATGGTGGCTTCATGGAAGATGCCGGCCATAACGGATGAACTTGCCTCTGAGATAGGATTCCGGCCCGGGTACCTCCGCGAGTGGCTGATCCACTGGATATCGCAAAAACTAAAGGTCGACCCCGGGAAGATCGACCCCGACAAAGCCGTATCGGCCTATGGGCTCGATTCCATCACCGCCGTAAGCCTCGAACGGGATGTGAATAAAGAATTCGGCATTGAATGGCCCATCGAATCCTTTATGAAAGAAAATACCGTGAATATGTTGGTGGAAGAAGGTATCAACCTGCTAAAAGCCAAAAAACGCCCTTCCGCCAAATAATTTTTTCGGCAAACACCCGGCAGCTTCCTTATATTCGCATGATAATTCTTACATTTGAAACTTATTCACGAATCAGCGGCCATGAAGCTTTCTGTTATCATTCCTGCCTACAATGAAGAAAAGACCATCCACCTGATCCTCGACAAGGTGCTTGCAGTAAAGCTTAGCGGCGGGTTCAGCCGGGAGATCATCATCGTAAATGACTGCTCCACCGACAGAACAGCGGAAGTTGTTAAAGAATACACCGGCAGGCATCCGGGGGATGAGATTAAATTTTTCGAACAGCCTGTCAATATGGGCAAAGGGGCCGCACTTCACCGTGGCATTGAAGAGGCAACGGGCGATTATATCATCATCCAGGATGCCGACCTGGAGTACGATCCGGAAGAATACAATATCCTGCTCAGGCCCGTTATCGCCGGCCAGGCCGATGTGGTATACGGTTCACGCTTCATGGGTGGCACACCGCACCGCATCCTCTTCTTCTGGCACTCCATCGGCAACAAGTTCCTCACCTTCCTGTCGAATATGTTCACCAACCTGAACCTGACGGATATGGAAACCTGTTATAAATTGTTCAGGGCCGATTACCTGAAGAAGATACAATTCCATGAAAGACGTTTCGGTTTTGAGCCAGAGGTTACGGCAAAGATATCCCGCTTCAGGGGCATCCGGATCTACGAGGTTGGTATTTCCTATTATGGGAGAACCTATGATGAAGGCAAAAAGATAGGCGCCCGCGACGGTTTCCGCGCCATCTGGTGCATCCTGAAATACAATGTCTGGAGCAGGAAATACCTCAGGGAGCCCGGCAATAAGCCCGATCAACCATAAACAAGCATATATCATGGATTTCAAACGGTTTAAATCACCCGTATCGCTGGTTGCGCTGGTGCTGATCATTCTGACCATTTCGGTGATCAAGCTCAGAAACCCGCAGCACAATATCCTTTCGTGGGACACTTTTGGTTTTTACCTTTATCTTCCGGCCACTTTCATTTACGATGATCCGGGCATCAGGGATGTGCGCTGGATCGAAGAGATCAATGCCACCTATAACAATACTGCCACGCTCTACCAGCTTGCGCCCACCCATATGGGCACCAATGTGATCCGTTTCACGCCCGGGATGGCCATCATGATGTCGCCCTTTTTCCTGGCAGGCCATGCCTATGCCTCCCTGAGCGAGATCGACCCTGCCGACGGCTTTTCGGATCCCTACCAGTGGGCCATCATCCTTTGCGGGCTCTTTTACACCATTGTAGGGCTTGTCTTCCTGCGGAAGGTATTGCTGCGTTTTGTGAGCGACCGCGTGGCGGCCATCACCCTGGCCATATTGTGTATTTCGTCCAACTTTTTCTTTTTCATCACTTACGGCAACGATGTTCCGCATGTTTATGCCTTCACGCTGAACGTGATCATTATCTGGCTGAGCCTGCGCTGGCATGAGAGCCGGCGGCCCCTGCACGCCATCCTGCTTGGCCTGGTACTCGGCCTGGCCGTGATCTCACGCATATCGGAGGTGATCATGCTGGCCGTACCGGTGTTCTGGGGGGTGTACAACAGGCAAACCCTCATTGATAAAATCGGGCTGCTTTGGCGCTACCGCCTGCACCTGCTGTACCTGGTCCTGGCAGGCATCATTGCCGTACTGCCCCAGCTGGCATACTGGAAGATGGCATCCGGGGGCTGGCTTTTCAATGCCTACAATGACCCCGGCTCCTCCCTCGACCTGCTGAACCCGCGTTTTTATTATGTATTGTTCGGTTTCCGTAAAGGACTGTTTATCTATTCGCCGGTTATGATCCTGGCTGTGGCAGGCTTCTGGTATCTCTATAAAAAGAAAAAGCAGGCCTTCCTGCCTGTTTTACTGGTAACCCTGGCGCATACCTATCTCATCGCCAGCTTTACCAGCCTTGTGGCCTATGGCTGGCGGGCCTTTATCGAGCTCTACGCCCTGCTGGCCATCCCCCTTGCCCTACTGATCGCCGCCTTGGAAAAAAGCCGTCTGCCTGTCCGCATAGCGGTATATGCCCTGCTGTTGTTCTTCACAGTGCTCAACCTTTTCCAGGCATGGCAGCTCAACAACGGCATCCTTGACGGCTATCGAATGACAAAAGACTATTACTGCCGGATTTTCTTCAAGACGAAGATAAGCGAAGAAGACCGGAAATACATGCTGGTGCAGCGTCCGTTCACGGCACAGGAAAAACTCGGAAACGAAGAAGATTTCAACAGGAAGCTCTTGCGGCATTTTGATTTTGAGACCCCTCAGCCGGGAGAGGAACAGTATTACGACACCACCTACGCCCGTAGCGGAAAGATGTCGTTCAGGCTGGAGCCCGGCCGTGAATACTCCCCAACCTTCCGCGAGCCCTTCAATGAGATCAGCAACAGCTATTACGGCTGGGTCAGGGCCAGCGTCTGGATCTATCCCGTTGCCAACCCCCTGGAAAACGAAGCCGCCCTGGTTATCGCCTTCCGGCACGGCAACCAAAACTATAAATACAAAGGCTTTAGCATGAACGCCGATACGGTGGGTCTGCAAATGAACCAGTGGAACCTGGTCAGGGCCGACTATATGACCCCGGAACTTTTATCCGCCGGCGATAAGCTCGAAGTGTATGTGTGGTTTAAAAAAGGGACTGAAAGCATCTGGATCGATGACCTGAAAATTGAGTTTTTCGATCCTAAATATCAATAAGCTTCTCATCCCTTGGCTTCAGGTATTCGTCCCAGTTCCGGCCGATCTGCGAAAGGCTGTATTCAAGTGCCTCCTCCAGAGGGGTCGGCTCAAAAGCCAGATCTTCCCTGATCAGTTTTGTATCAAGTTTTGAGTTCTGCAAAACACCTTTTACATGTTCGGCTGTGAACAGGGGAACTTTCTGAAACCGCTGAAAACCCTTTCCAAGGATCTTTACAATGGCCGGTGGAACAGGCAAAAACAGCCTTTTTTTCTTTCTTATTTTCAAGACCATTGACACCAATTTGCGAAAAGGGATCACCTCATCTCCTGCAATCTGGTATATTTTTCCGGTGGCAGCAGGTGAATTGAGCGACTTTACGATATACTTTGCAAAGTCGATTACAAAAACCGGATGCTGGGTTTGTTTCCCGTAACCCACCAGCGGAACGATAAACGGAAACCGGAAAACATTTTTTAGAATGCGGTTGATGCCCAGGCCTTCCGGGCCCAGGATCATGGCAGGGATAAAAACAGTATAATCAAGACCCGATGAAATCACAAATTCCTGACCCTGTAACTTTGTCTCCCCGTAAGGACCTTTAAACGACTTTAATACAACCACACTGCTGATCTGAATAAAACGCCTGATCCCGTTGATCTTGCAAAAGCTGATAAGGTTTTCCACCCCTTTTGCATTAACATCATAATTTTTCTGAAGATCAGAACTGCCCAGCAATGCCGCTGCATTGACCAATGCCTTAACAGTTCTGCCGGCAATAACATCTGCCAACTGAGGATTTATTTCCTTACGGATATCACATTTGTGATACTCAATATTTTTATGTCGAAGGATCGTTGAAGCATAATGGTCGTATTTCAGGCCAACAACATGATATCCTTCAGCAATCAATTGCCGGCAAATATATGAACCCAGATACCCGTTTGCCCCTGTAACAATTATCGTTTCATCCATATGCATTTTATCCTTAAAAGTGGCAAAAATACGGGATTTCGATAAGATGCCGGCTATACAATTGCATAATTAAAATTATATTTTCCGGTTACCGCTCAGAAAAAGAAAAAACTGTCCCAACAACAACGACAGCAAGCCTCCGCCGATCTGGGCAACAAGAAATACCAGGCCGGAGAAGGCCAGGATCAGCGGTTCGGAAAGGGGTTTGAACATCAGAAGGAAAGTACCTTCCCGCGTTCCGAGCCCCATGATGGTAACCGGGAGCATATTCAGGAGGCCGGCGATGGCTACTGCACCGGAAATATAAAGAAACGAAAAGCTGAAAAGCAGCCCGGCCGCCAGAAAATAACAGGAAATAAAATAGCTGAAGTTGCTGGCGACAGACAATATAATGATCAGAAACCGGCTCAGGGGCTTTCTCTTTTTTAAATCCAGTTGGAGGTTCAGTTTAAGGAAGGGAAAACTGTTCAGCATCTTTTCGGCAACTTTTGTAGCTTTTGGCGATACCATAAAGAGGAATGCGAGCAACAATACGCCCGTGCCCACTAAAAGGATCATGATACCGGCCAGGATGGCTGTCGGGTCAGAAAAACTCATCCAGAATGCAACGCCGGCGATGAACAGAAAAATGCCGAGGTCAAAGCCGCGCTCAACAACGACCCTGATGCCGGTTTCCATGATGCGGTTCTTTTCGCGGGCATGGCCTGCCTTAACCATTTCGCCAAGCCGGCCCGGGGTTATTACACCGATGGCATAGCTTTCGAAAAATTCGCCAAAACTGCGGAATACCTCATTCCTGGTTTTGGTCCCTTTATTCAGGACATGCCAGCGGATCGCCTTCAGGAACAGCAATAACACCTGAAAGAAAATGCCATATAACAGAAAATCCGTACGCACTTCTTTCATGTTCAGCCACAAACCCGAAATATCAACTGTTAACAGTATATAAATAAAAAAACCGATCCCGATCAGCCTGATCAGCAGGAAGGGACTGAAATATTTTCTTACTCTATGTTTTTTTCCGGCCATCTTCAGTCAGTTGTGCGCGTTTTATCTTTTTTGTTGAGCGTTTCCATATCTTCCTCGATCTTTCAAATATCCTGCCCACGACGGCCGGTGGGATCTTCTCGATCAGGAAGCGTGAAAAACGGGTACCCATCAGCAGAAAGAGGCTGTCGATAAATGCTTCCATGAGGCAGCGCTTAAAGGTAAATCCCTTCATGGTGTACCCGTAATCGGGATTTGCCTTCCCCATCCACCGCCTGAACCTCATCCGGATAAAGGTGCCTCTTTTTTTCAGGTCATAGCCATGGGAGTGCATGCTAACGGCTTCATTTTCATCGATGGGGTTGAGTTGGAGCACACCTTCATCCATCATGCGGCTGATGATATCCTGGCCACGGGCTGAGCGGGCCAGCACCATCGAAAAGCCCTTGCCCCTTTCTTCATAGCGCGGCGCCCAGGCGTCGCCGCCCGAGATGTCGGTAAACTCATTGCTCAGGTCTGTACACAACAGACTGTTCTTCAAGATATGAAACGGGATAAGGTAATTGGCATGGAACTTCGGCAGTTCAATGGCCCTGCCGCTCTCCATTTCCACCCGCATATTGCCGGGCCATTCACCATGGCGGAAATACAG
The DNA here is from genome assembly GCA_964404735.1 of uncultured Bacteroidales bacterium. GTDB lineage: Bacteria > Bacteroidota > Bacteroidia > Bacteroidales > B18-G4 > B18-G4. Next base: position 25,626 of record CAYOLA010000166.1, on the reverse strand, counting down.
TTTTCTGATCTTCCTGTAATCCTTCTCACCATACGACCGCAAAAAGCTTTTAACGGATGAGAAGTGCAGGGTGTTGCCGTAGAAGGGCCCGAGGATATATTTAATGTTCCTGACCGAGGGGTGATTGCTTTGCTGCAGCAGCCGGACAGACTGCACCTGGCCGGGCAGGCCGACATAGGCCAGTCTGCCATTGAACTTCTCCATCTCCGGCAGTATCTCGTTCACCGATGAAATGATGTATTTGCTCTGGGCTGCCTGCATGATCTCTGCCTTTGTGGTTGCAATGAAGGGCTTTGTAAGCCAGGGTTCTGTTTCTGACATTCCCAGCACCACGGCGCCGTCAATTTCATTCTTTTCGAGCAGCCAGATCAGGATGGCCGAAAGAATGCCGCCACTGGCGCTGTTACGGCGTACCTGTTCATCGGTACAATGGCCGATATAGATATTACGGTATGAACCGGTAAATACGCTGTGATGGATGTCCTGCCCGTATATCCTGCTGCTTTGGGCGGGGAAGTCGAAGCCTTTGCCGCTGCAGCAGGCAAGCAGTTCATGGTCAAGAGCTTCGTCCGCCTCATCATTCAGCCGGGGCAGGTATCTGCCTGTACGGTCGGCAAAGGTGATCTTTCCGCCCGAGAGCCCTGCGCAGGTACCGCAGCGGTTACAGAGTCCATGCCGGACCACGTCGCTTATGCCGTTAATTCTTTTCACACACAAAAAATTGCCTGATGCCCAGTTCGGCGATGAATGTTCCCTGGCATGCCCTGATGATGCGTTCGCCCATCTTCCTGATAAACCCGGGCCCAACAGGGATCAGCAATGTGCCGCTATGGTGCAGAAGTGTCCATCCGCTTTGCTCCAGCCATGCTTTTACCCGCCGCGAGGGAGGGAATTTATGCGGACCTTCGCCATGCCCCCCAAACAGGAATGTAAAAATACGGTAAGGGATCTCGCTGGTAGCCGGGGGGCAACTCAGCACCATCCGGGCGCCCGGTTTTGCCACCCGGTGCAATTCCTGCAGAAAACGGATGGGCTGCTCAACATGTTCAAGGGTCTCCAGGCTCAGTACCCGGTCGAAAAAGGCGTCTGCAAAAGGCAGTTCCGAATAGGTGCTGATCTTCTGTTGCTTTACATAAGGCCTTATTTTTTGGGCCACATCCATCAGCCCGGAAGAGATCTCGGTATTGATCACCCCGGCGCTTTCTTCCTTTCTGATAATATAATCATTGGCTTCACAGTCGCGGCTGCTGATGTTGATGATCCTGTGGCCCGGTGCCAGCGCAAGCTGCTCCACGCTTTCCACGAAACGCTGGTCGTGGGTATCCTTCAGCTTGTCGTTCTCTTTCACGTAAATACCGGCCACCCGGTCCCAGTGTTCCTCCACTTCCCGGTCCGTCCACTTGTTCCTGAAATCGGGCGCGTACTTTTTCATTTCTTAATGCTTTCGGTTGAGAAGGGAGATCTGGTCGGCGATAAGGCCGATAAAGAAGAGGATCATCCCCAGGGTGATGAGGATAATGGCCCCGTTCGAAAAACGTCCGGCGACGACAAAGCCGTAAATGCCGAATGCCGTTCCGGCAGCGGCCGCGATCAGGGCTGCAGGCAGGAATATCTTCAGGGGGTTAAAGAGCATGATGATGCGCAAAAGCAACATCAAAGTCTTGGTACCGTCTTTGAGAAACTTCACGCTGCTTTTCCGGCCAACCCGCTCCTCTACCACGATGGGGAATGTACCGATGTTGTATCCCTCCTTCATAAAAGCGAGGGTTGAGGTTGTGGAAAATGAAAAACCATTGGGCATGAAATGAAGCATATTCATGATCAACTCCCTGCTGAAACCCCTGAAACCCGAGTTATAGTCGGGCAGCTTTTGCTCAACCAGGAACTCCCCCACCTTTTTTATGAGCTTTTTGCCAAGGGTGCGGTTCTTCACCTGGAAAGAGTCTTTGCTCCGGCAGCCGATCACCATCTCATGATCCATAAGCATTTCCACAAGTTGTTCAAGATATTTGGGGTCATGCTGCCCGTCGCTGTCCATGAACACCACTTTGCTGCCCGTGGCCTTTCGGATGCCGGTCTTCAATGCGGCTCCGTATCCTTTGTTTACGGTATGGCTGATCACCCTGACGGGAAATTCGCCTGCAATTCCGCGGGTATTGTCAGTTGAGCCGTCATCAACCACGATAATCTCATATTTCTCATGATACCCTGCCGAAACCAGTTTTTCGAGTGTGCCTTTCAGGCCTGTTTCTTCGTTGTAGGCCGGGATGATGATGGAAACGTCGGATTGCTTGTCGGTCATAGGAGAAAGGTCTTTGATCATGATGCGATTGAACTGCAAATATATGAATATTCATGAAAGCGGGTTTTTCTGAAATAAGCCGGGCGGGGCGGTGGCAAGGGATGTTGGCAAAAGAATGTATCTTTGCCATTCCACTCAACGCACGGGAATGAAAATACTGTTCCGGGTCCTGATCTATCTTTCGCTGGCCTTTCTGGTCTGGTACCTTTACCGTTTCGATTATCTGAGCCTGAAAGGGATGCCGGTCCGGTACGCTTTACTGATCCCGGCCACCCTGCTGCTCTGGGCAGGTTTTATTATGAGTTCGCTTAGCTGGTGGAAAGCGCTTGGCATTCATCATATCCGCATTCCGGTGCGGGTGGCCGTGATATCGCACGGGCTTTCGGTATTTGCCAAATACATCCCCGGCAAGGTATGGGTGATCCTTGGAAGGGCATCTTTTATTTCGGCCGGGAAGCAGTCGATGCGCACCGCCGGTTTCGTTTCACTCAAAGAGCAACTGATCTACATCTGGCTCGGCCTGCTGCTCGGGGCGGGGCCGATGTTGTATTATTACCCTTTCAACAGCTTTGTGATGATGGTGCTGGCCATTGCGGTTTTTTTCACCTTCTTCCTTTTCTCAGACGGGGTTCACCGTTTGGTGGTCAACGTACTTTCCCGGCTGTTCAGACGCGATCTTTCGGTACCGCTGGTAAAACCGGCCGAAGTGCTGCCGCTTTTGCTATACGTTATGGCTTACTGGATATTGTGGATGCTGGCTTTTTATTTTTTCGTGATGGCATTCGGGATTGATTTTTCTTTTGCAGTGGTGTTTTCATGGCCCCTGGGCATTTCCCTGGGCGTTTTGGCACTGATCACGCCGGGCGGCATCGGGGTCAGGGAGGGCATCATGACCGGCTTTATGGTCCTTACCGGGATGAGCCTGGATGACGCCACCACCATCGCCATCATCTCCAGGCTATGGTTCATCACGGGCGAAGTCTTTATATTCCTGCTTTCACTGGCCCTGAACAAATTCAGCCTGAAGGCCGGCCATTAACTCTTATCCAGACGGTCGTTATCCTGTATGTCCATCCACATCGCGAAAAACAACGACTGCGAACCTGATATTATCAGGAAGATGAAGATGATCATGGTTTGAAAGGGGGTGGCTTCCCCGATCCGGAAGGCATTCAACATGATATCGACGAAAAAGGGTATGGCGGCAAGAAAAAGGAAAATGCCAAGATGGTAGAGCAGGAAAAGGGGATGAAAATTGCGAAAGAGGTATTTGACCCACATCCGTCTGAAAAATGACTTGAAAAGCAACCACATGATGGGCAGGATCACCTTTCCCACCTTCATCTTCGATTTTTCGCCCACGTGATAAACCGGCTTGATGCCAACCTCCCTGATCGTACAAAAAGCAATATTCAGTTTCACCAGCATATCATTGGGCATGCCATAGCGCTTATATATTTTATACAGCCTGATGGCATTGAGGGCATTGCCTGAGATGGCCGTATATCCCGTCTGGGTATCGGACACATGCCAGTAGCCGGAGGCTACCTTGGTAAGGATGGAGAGGACGGAATTGCCGAAAAACCTCGTTTTGGGTATCAGGAGCCGTGAGCTGGGGTGTATCAGCCTGTTTCCCTTAACATAGTCGATACCTTCCTGTACCACGGGCAGGCATATGGACTCAAGCTCGGCGGGATCCATCTGTCCGTCGCCGGCCATCACGGCCGTGCAGTCGATGTCGTGATCCTTGCACCACTTATAACCGGTGGCGATGGCAGCGCCTACACCCCCGTTTTCAAGGTGGTTGATCAGGATGACCCTGTCGTGTTCAGGCTTCTCGTTCACGATCTCGTGCGGGGTAAAGAATTTGATCTCCTCCTTGTTCATCTGGTCGAGCACCTGTTCGGCAGTGCGATAAATGTCGTTCAGCCGTTTATTGTGCTCATAATCCCGGACCGGGATGTAGCTGTCGGGATATTTGCCAAAATAGCGCTGCACCACCTCAGCCGTTTTGTCTTTTGAGAGGTCGTTCACCACAACGATCTTATCCACAAAATCCGGCATGGTCTCGATGACCATCCCGATCTGCTGTTCCTCGTTGTAGCAGGGTACGACGACTGCTATTGTTTTATTATTGATCATTTTCTAGGGGGTTTTCACCTGATTTCTTTTTTTCATAACGGTCACGATAAAGCCAGCCGGCATCCATTTTTATAACCGAATCTATCGAAATATCCCACCTGGATGCCTTCTCTTCAATCAGAAACATGTAAGCCGGATTATTGCGAATTTTTTCCTCAAATTCTCTGATACGTTCCGCTTTCAGTGCTTCAGCTTCCCGTCTTTCCAATTCCGTTATTTCATTTTCGGTATAATATTTTCCTGACCGGGCGGCCGGATAATCAGGAAAGACCAGGTTGTTCCAATAATTCCTGTCTGGAGAAAAACTATGAAATACGGCCCAGTACGATGCCTTGCTCATCGAAACATAGTGTAAAAAACCTCTTTTGTACTGCCTGACCTGAAATACATTAAGATATACCGCTCCGGCAAGGAATATTAATAACAGCCACTTGATGATCTGCTTCCTTTTAATGGTCCACGTTATGAATGCCGCAAGGGGGATTGCCATCAATGCATATGAGTCGATAAATGAACGTAACCCGAAACCGCCGCCATACCACCAGCACCACCATGAAGAGATCACATAGATATTGACAAGCAGAAAGACCAGTATGGGAAGGAAAAGCCTCCGGTGCTGCCGGTAAAGGAAAATGAGCCCCGGAATAATAAAGATCATGACGGGTGTATATACAAACCAGCCCTTCCGGTAACTGAAAAGCGTATGATATATTTGAGGATTATCAAAAAAGAAACCAGCGCCTACACTGCTGTAAGTATTGAATAAAACACTCCCGGAAGTATAATGCCAATACCAAAACTGCGGCACCCAGACCATAATGAATGCCATGATCATCAACAAGACCAGGTACCATCTTTTCAGATAAAACGAAATCCGGGCAATGAAATCATTAAAAGATGCGATTCCCCAAAAAACAAGCAACAATATTACAATAACATTGCTTGGCCTGACGAGGGTAATTAATCCGGCCAGGGCTCCTGTCAGAAGGGCGTTTTTAACCCCCGGCCGTTCAAACCACCTTTCGGTCATAAAAATAAAAACTGAGAACATGGAAAAGTTGAAGGCATGGGTCATGGTGGGCTCTTCGGTTACATAATGCAGCAGGTTGGTACCAAAAGTGATGATGACCAATGTAATGGCAGTGACCCCTTCAGAAAAATATCTCCGCAGTACTTTTCTCAGAAATATAAGCCCGATGGTGAGGTAAAACAGGCAACTGATAATTAATGATATCTTATAGGGAGCTGAAAACTCATCCCCTGCAAAAGGGGTAAATTGTGCAATGGCATGGCCGGCCAGAAAGAAAGGGGTAAACAGGTATGCCAGGCCCATAGAGGTGATAATTGCCCTTTTCCCGGCAGGGGTGTCGAGAACCCAGTAATGTTTCTGTGCTTTTTCCGGAAAATCATCAATAAACTTCATTGCAGGATCACCGTAAATGAAGATCATGGGCAGGTAAGCATAATAGGAATTTACATCGTGTGCGATGATCTTATATTCGTGGTTCCAGTTTTCGTAGGAAATATTAACGGTGGTAATAATTGCCAGACTTAAACAAATAACGGCAGCGGAAGGTTTATTAATACATTTCGAAAATAATTTCCGGAAGCAACTATTTTTCATAAAAACCATTTTTACTTTCAAAATTCAATACTGCCATCATCCGCATCCCCCGGTCTGCGGGCGGCATCGAACTTATCACAATCCACTTCGACCGAGAGGCCTTTGAGGGGTTTTTCAAAATCGCCCTTTCCGAAATTCAGTTCCGGATCGTCATAAACTTTCTGCATATAGATCGCCCAGACCGGCAGGGCCATATTGGCACCCTGTCCGAGGGTGAGTGTTCGGAAATGTGCGCTCCTGTCTTCACAGCCCACCCATATGCCGGTTGTGAGTTCAGGCACAATGCCCATGAACCAGCCGTCAGACTGGTTTTGCGTGGTACCGGTTTTACCGGCTATGGGATGGTTAAAACCATATTTCAGCCTGAGGCGTATGCCGGTCCCCGATTCTACCACTCCCTTGAGCAGTTCCAGCATGAGATATGCCGTTTCTTCGCTCATGGCCTCATTTCTTTCCGGCACGAAGGATTCAATTATATTGCCGTTCTTATCTTCGATACGGGTAACGAACAGGGGTTTCACATAAATGCCTTTGCTGGGGAATGAATTCAGCGCCCCCACCATTTCATATAATGAAAGGTCGCAGGCTCCCAGTGCGATGGATGGCACGGGGTCGATGCTGCTCTTCACGCCCATTTTCCTGGCCATTCTCACCACCGAAAGGGGAGAATATCTTCTCATGAGGAATGCCGAGATCCAGTTATTGGAGTTGGCCAGGGCCCATTTCAGGCTGACCATTTCCCCCACGCGTTGCGTGGAAGAGTTTCTGGGGGCCCAGATCTCACCGGTCGGCAGGTCGACAGTGTACTGTATGTTGGCCACCTTGTAACAGGGCGAGAACTCGCCTTCCTGCATGGCCAGGGTGTAAAGAAAAGGCTTGAAGGTCGATCCCACCTGTCGCCTGCTGAGGGTGGCATGATCATATTTGAAATACATGTAATCAATGCCCCCCACATAGGCTTTCACGGCACCCGTATTGGGTTCGACCGAGAGCAGACCGGCCTGCAGGAAATGCTTGTAGTAACGGATCGAATCCATGGGAGTCATCAGGGTGTCGACCGGCCCGTCCCAGGTAAATACGGTCATGTTGAAGGGGATTCTGAAAGCTTTCTCGATGGAGTCGGCAGGAATTCCGTCGGAGCTCATCCTCCGGTAGCGCTCCGACCGTCGCATGGCTTGCCGCAAAAGATTATCCACTTCCTTTTCCACCACTTCCTTTTCAAATACGAATGGTGCCCAGGTGTAGCCTTTCCAGTGTTGGTAGAATGCCGGTTGCAGGTCGAGGCTGAGGTGCTCACGCACGGCATCTTCTGCATGACGCTGCAGGCGCGAATCAATGGTAGTATATATCCTGAGTCCGTCCTTATAGAGGTTATAGGGTGTCCCGTCGGGCCGGAAATGGTTGTCGCACCACTGCTTCATTTCCCCCCGCAGGTATTCGCGGAAGTAACGGGCCATGCCCGATGTGTGATCCTGTACATTGAAATGAGACATATCGAGGGGCCTGGCCGACACGGTATCGTAAACCGAGTCATTGATAAAGCCGTATTTGAGCATCTGTGCCAGCACGAGGTTCCTTCTGCCAAGTGCCCTTTCGGGATTCCTCACCGGGCTGTACCAGGTCGGGGCGTTGACCACTCCCACCAGCAATGCCGATTCTTCGAGGCTGAGGGAGTCGACGGGTTTGTTAAAGAAGGTGAGTGCGGCCGACTTTATGCCATAGGCATGATGGCCGAATGATACGGTGTTGAGATACATGGTCATGATCTCTTCCTTGCTGTAGTTCTTTTCGAGCTTGATGGCTGTAACCCATTCTTTCAGCTTGCGCACCACCAGTTGCCATGTGCTCAGCTCGCCCCGCGGAAAAAGGTTTTTTGCAAGTTGCTGGGTGAGGGTGCTTCCCCCTCCCGAATACCTGCCCGTGGTGAGCCCGAAGATCACCCTCCCGAGGGCCTTGAGATCCACACCCGCATGCTTCCTGAAACGGATATCTTCCGTAGCCAAAAGTGCCTGCACCAGGTAGGGCGGCAAATTACTGAAATGGACATCGGAACGGTTTTCAATATAATAGGTCCCCAGCAGGTAGCCGTCGGACGAATATATTTCGGAGGCCAGGTTGCGTTCGGGGTTTTCCAGCTCTTCAAAGGAAGGCATGTAACCGAACCATCCCCTGGCGACACCTGTAAAGATCAACACCACCAGGGTCAGCGATACAAAATATATCATCCAGAGCCTGGTAATATAGTTCCAGCGTTGTCGTTTTGTTTTTTCTGCCATAGCTTTTAGTCAATGACCTGAATTAGCCTTATCATATGCTCCATCTTGTATCATCCGGCCTCTTCTATCCTGATGCCCACATCTTCAATACCGCTGAGGAGCGTATCGCGCATGGCCTGTTCCAGACAGAAACGGTAGGTCCCTATTAAGGGGAAGCGCATCGCTCCGCGAAGCAGGATCATATTGTCGCGTAGCCTCCCGCTTCCTGAACCAAGCCATTTCCCGTCCCTGGCGGCAAGGATACACTCCAGGGTATCCCTGGTGATATGCCCGTTCGGAAATTCGGTTTCAAGAAAAAAGAATATGTTGCTGTACGGATAATCGGTATTGTTGCGGATGCTGATATAAAAGTTATGAAATGTCAGGCTGTCGTCAATATTTACCTCAAACTGCAAAACAGAATCGCGGTGCCAGGCAGCCCCGTTGAGCTGCTGCGAACGGTCATAAACAAGCTTGCTGTCGCAGGCAGTCATCAACATCAGGAGGATCAATCCGGTGGTGGCAAGCCTGTATTTTTTCATCGCTGTGGTACTGTTGTTTAGATAAGGGGAAATCCCCTGAAATATTGTGTCCGGATCAGTCAAATCTTGCCAGGTCGCCCTGATCGGCGGCATTTTCAAAATCAACTTTTTTATCTTTCACGAAGGCAAAGTCTTCAAGCTTCTCAGGCAAAATACCTTTTTCATTATCCTGCATGATCTGCTTCACCTTGTCGATGGGGATGGCCATGATATCTGACTTCTCATTGGCATATGAATACCACATCAGTTTTTTGAACACATCGTTTTTATGGTGTACGGCATCGCCTTTTTTTGTTTTGAGCACAATCCTGTTGTTAGGGAATTCGCTAAGCATGTCTTCATACATGGATGTTTCGAAGTTGAGGCAGCATTTCAGTTTCCCGCACTGTCCGGCGAGTTTCTGGGGGTTCAGCGAAAGCTGCTGGAGGCGGGCGGCGCTGGTGCTCACCGAGCGGAATCGCGACATCCAGGTGGCGCAGCACAGTTCCCTGCCACAGGAACCAATACCTCCCAGGCGGCTGGCTTCCTGCCGTGCGCCGATCTGCCGCATCTCGATACGAAGCCTGAAGGTGTCGGCCAGCACCTTGATCAATTCCCTGAAGTCGACGCGCTCATCGGCTGTATAATAGAAGGTGGCTTTGGTACCATCGCCCTGGTACTCCACATCGTTCACTTTCATTTGCAGATTCAGGCTGCGGGCATGTTCCCTGGTTTTGAATTTTGCCTCTTCCTCCTTGTTCACGGCAGCCACCCACTTTTCTATATCCGTTACCTTGGCGCGGCGGTAGACTTTTTTGACTTCTTCCGGGTCGATTCCGCCTTTTTTCTTGCGCATTTGCAGCCGGGCGGCTTCACCCGTCAGCGAGATGATGCCAATGTCGTGTCCGGGCGAACCCTCCACCGCCACGATGTCGCCGGTATCAAGTTCCAGCTCCTCAGGGACCTGAAAAAATTCAAGCCTGTTGTTCTTGAACCTGACTTCCACATACGAAAAAGGCCGGCCGCCATCGGGAACCGGAATATTGGCAAGCCAATCGTAGCTGTCGAACATACAACAGCCGTGACTGTATATCTTATCATTCCTGTCATAGAGTTTGGGCTCGGCCGAACAGCCCCTGCTCAGGAATTGATTATGGATGATATGGTGGTTTTTGTCGTCCATTGTTTTGAGATGCACCGGCAAAAATATGAAATTAGTGCGACAATGATGATACCTGCGGATTCAACAGTTGGCCAACCCTGAGCGAAAGGTCCATAAATATCACGGCTGCATTGCCGTTCCTGTCGATGTGGAAGATCGCTTCTTCGAAAAGGCCGGCATATTCCATGGCATTTTTTTCGTTCAGGAAGCGTGAAATTTTTTTTATGAATGCCTCTTCCTCGTTGTCGGTAGTGCGGATCAGTTCCCGCAGGCCGTAAACATGCAGCAGGCAGTTGCGCGAGAGGTTCAGGCCATAGGTAAGCAATTGCTTTTGCCTGGCCCTGGAGGCCCTGGCCGTTGCGGCTACGTAATCTGCCAGTGCTTTATATTTACGTCCGTAGCACAACAGCATCCATTCACGGAATTCGGAGGCCGAAAAATCGCCTCCCGTAGTTTCTTCCAGCATCTCGACGGCCAGGTTGACATTGCCGCCCGAATAGCTGACGGCCCGGCCGGTCTTATCGGGGGGGTATCCAAAATGGCCGGTCAGGATGGCGGACATGGAATCGGGGTCAAGGGGCGGAACCTTTACCATTTGTGTGCGCGAAAGGATGGTAAGCGGCAACTGATCGGGTTTTTCGGCAATCAAAATAAAAAGTGTACGGTCGGGGGGTTCCTCCAGTATCTTAAGGATCTTGGGAGCGGCAGAATGATAGAGCCGTTCGGCCATCCAGATGATCATCACCTTATACTTGCCTTCATAGCTCTTATAACTGAGTGTACGGATAATCTCGTTGCACTCGTCCACCCCGATCACACCCTGTTTCTTTTCCGTTTCCATTTTCCGGTACCACTCGTTGAGGTCGGCGAAAAAGTGCTTTTCAAAAAGGTAATCGCGCCATTGGCCAATATAGTCCTTGCTGATCAGTTTCTTTTTTTCCCTGCTGATGATGATGGGATAGGAAAAATGCAGGTCGGGGTGGGCAAGGCCGGCGAACTGCCGGCATGAGGGGCACACCCCGCAGGAATCGTTTCCGGAGCGATGGCTGCAGTTGATATATTGCGCGTAGGCGATGGCCAGGGCGAGCTTGCCCGATCCGCCCGGTCCGGCAAAGAGCTGGGCATGGCTTATCCTGTTCTCCTGAACGGTTTGAAGCAGTTTTTGCTTTACCTGCGCTTGTCCGATGATTTCTGAAAACTGCATTTGAGGCTTTGTGCCCAAAGATAAAAAAAAAGCCTTCCCCCGCGAAGAAGGGAAGGCCTGCAGGGAGATATAATTTTTTAAACATTCATCTTTTCTGCGCCCACTTTGGCGGCAAAGAACTGCCTGTTCATTCTGGCAATGTTGGTAACCTTGATCTCTTTGGGACATTCCGCTTCGCAGGCGTAGGTATTGGTGCAATTGCCAAAGCCCAGCTCATCCATTTTGGCCACCATCATCTGCACCCTGCGGGCAGCTTCTATCTTACCCTGTGGCAGAAGGGCCAGTTGTGAGACCTTGGCCGAGACGAACAGCATGGCCGAGGCGTTCTTGCAGGCAGCCACACAGGCACCGCAGCCGATGCATGCCGCGGCGTCCATGGCCAGGTCGGCATGTTCTTTCTTTACCGGAATGGCATTGGCATCGGGTGCACTGCCGGTGCGCACCGTGATATACCCGCCCGCCTGTATGATCTTGTCAAATGCCGTACGGTCGATCATCAGGTCTTTGATAACAGGAAAAGGCCTGGCGCGCCAGGGCTCTATCACGATGGTGGAGCCGTCCCTGAAGTTCCGCATATGCATCTGGCATACGGTAATGCCCTGGTCGGGCCCATGGGGCCTTCCGTTGATATACAGGCTGCACATGCCGCAGATGCCTTCACGGCAGTCGTGGTCGAAGGCAATCGGCAACTGAACCTGATCAACGATACTTTCGTTCAGGATGTCGAGCATTTCCAGGAAAGAGGCATCGGCGGAGATGCCGCTCACCTTATAGGTCACGAAACGGCCTTTTGCCTTTGCGTTTTCCTGTCTCCAGATCTTTAATGTAAAATCCATGTCGGGTATTTTATTATTCGTTTTACATAATGTTATTTATAATTCCGCTGCTTCACCTCTATACTTTCGTAGATGATCGGTTCTTTGTGAAGCACCGGGTCCTGGCCGGGGCCTTTATATTCCCATGCTGCGACAAACGTATAGTTTTTATCATCGCGCAGGGCTTCGCCTTCTGCGGTCTGGAATTCCTCGCGGAAATGTCCGCCGCATGATTCATTTCTTTCGAGGCCATCCCTTGCCATGAGTTCGCCCAGGTCGAGGTAGTCGGCCATTCGCATGGCTTTGTCGAGTTCGATATTCAGTTCATCGATACTGCCGGGTATGCGCACGTCTTTCCAGAATTCCTCCCTGAGTTCCCTGATCAGGACGATGGCCTTTTCGAGTCCCTCCCTGTTACGGGCCATGCCTACGTATTCCCACATGATGTGGCCCAGTTTGCGGTGGAAAGTATCCACGGTCTGGTTTCCTTTCACGGCCATGAGTTTCTCATAGCGTTCCATCACCTCTTTCTCTGTTCTTTCGAATTCGGGATGGTCGGTGGGGATGCGGGGAACCTGGATCTGGTCGGCCAGGTAGTTTTGTAAAGTATATGGCAGGACAAAATAGCCGTCGCTAAGCCCCTGCATGAGTGCCGAAGCCCCCAGCCTGTTGGCGCCATGGTCGGAAAAGTTGGCTTCGCCGGCGGCGAACAGTCCCGGGATGGTCGTCTGCAGCTCATAATCGACCCAGATGCCGCCCATGGTATAATGCACGGCCGGATAGATCATCATGGGTGTTTCGTAGGGGTTGTCGTCCACGATCTTTTCATACATCTGGAAAAGGTTGCCGTAGCGTGCCTCGATCACTGCCCTGCCCAGCCGTTTGATGGCATCGGCAAAGTCGAGGTATACGGCCAGGCCGGTACTGCCCACGCCATAGCCGGCATCGCAGCGTTCCTTGGCGGCCCTGGAGGCCACATCGCGCGGCACAAGGTTGCCAAAGGCGGGGTACCTTCTTTCGAGGTAGTAGTCGCGGTCTTCCTCCTTTATTTCGGTAGGCTTCATCTCGCCCTTCCTGATCTTTTCGGCATCTTCCAGGTTTTTGGGCACCCAGATACGGCCGTCGTTACGCAGGCTTTCGCTCATCAGGGTAAGCTTCGACTGGTAATCGCCATGCACCGGGATACAGGTAGGATGGATCTGCGTAAAGGACGGGTTACCGAAGAAGGCCCCTCTTTTGTATGCCTGCCAGGCGGCGCTCCCGTTGGAGGTCATGGCCATGGTGGAGAGGAAAAAGACATTTCCGTAGCCGCCGGTGGCGATGACCACCGCATGGCCGAAATAGCGTTCGAGCTGTCCGTTCAGTAGATTGCGAACGATGATGCCCCTGGCAAGGCCATCGATCACCACCAGGTCGACCATCTCGCGTCTGACGAACATCTCGACCGAGCCTTTCTGTATTTCCTTGCTCAGGGAGCCATAAGCCCCCAACAAAAGTTGCTGGCCGGTCTGGCCCCTGGCATAAAAGGTACGCGAAACCTGTGCGCCCCCGAAGGATCGGTTGTCGGGCAAACCACCATAGTCGCGCGCAAAAGGAACACCCTGGGCCACACATTGGTCAATGATGTTGTTGCTCACCTCGGCAAGGCGGTAAACATTGGATTCGCGGGCGCGATAGTCGCCGCCTTTCACCGTATCATAAAACAGCCTGTAAACGCTGTCGCCGTCGTTGGGATAGTTCTTGGCGGCATTGATCCCGCCCTGTGCGGCAATGCTGTGTGCACGGCGCGGACTGTCCTGTATGCAGAAGATCTTTACGTTGAACCCCAGCTCACCAAGGCTGGCGGCTGCGGAAGCGCCTGCCAAACCCGTACCAACGACAATAATATCGATCTTTCGCTTGTTGGATGGATTGACCAGCTTCTGTTCCGATTTGTAATTCGTCCATTTCTCAGCCAGCGGCCCTGCAGGTATTTTGGGATCTAATTTCATGTCTGATGCAATTTATTGATGATTAAGTGAACAGAAAATACACGGGTATAATGATAAAACCCAGGGGGACGACGATGGAATAGATAACGCCCACCGCCTTGATCACAGGCGTATATTTGCTGTGTGTGAGCCCGAGCGACTGAAATGCCGACTGGAAGGCATGGTTCAGGTGAAAACCGAGGATGATGATCAGCACAATGTAAAGAGCGACATACCAGTTATTGCTGAACAGGTTAACGGCCATGTTGTAAAAGTCATGGTCGCTGTGAACGATGTTGGGCCCCGTGGGTGCCTGCGTCAGTCCCAGCTTGACAAAATAGAAGTTCACAAAATGAATGACCAGGAATACAAAGATGATGATGCCGGTATGGATCATATATTTGCTGAAAAAAGAAGTGTGAGAGAAGCCCTCCTTTTTATAGCGTACCGGCCTGGCTATCCAGTTTTGTATCTGAAGGATAAAACCGTACAGGATGTGGATGATAAACCCGCCGAACAACACCACTTCAAAGACTTTTATCAGTATATTGCTCGTCATGAAATGCACGGCGGCCTCAAATATTTCCACGTGATTCCCTGTTAAGGGAAGGATGAAAAGGTTAATGCCCAGGTGGACGACCAGGAATACCGCAAGGAAAAGTCCTGCTATCGCCATGATGTATTTCTTGGTCAGGGATGAGTAATGTAACAAGTAGGCCATAACTAAATTTTTTACATTAAATGCCGGGTGTAAAACAGAAGCTTTTTCAAGAAAAAAACCGATTTGATTGGCAAACAAAATTAAGATATTAATTTTACCTGAAATAAAAAAGCAACCAGCCCTGTATAATTTTTACTGGTTTTAAATAATTTCGATATGACGCGTTATGAGCCCATTGATCCCGCCTTCTTCACCGAAAACCGCAAACAATTATGCAAAAAGCTGCCTGAGCGCAGCCTGGCCATATTTCATTCGGCTGATGAATACCCCAGGAACGGCGACCAGAATTTCCCTTTCAGGCAGCAGTCGGATCTTTTTTACCTGAGCGGCATCGACCAGGAGGAAACCATCCTTGTGCTTGCGCCCGGCCACCCCGAAACGGCATACCGCGAAATGCTTTTCATCCGGGAAACCACTGAACAGACAGCCACCTGGGAAGGACACAAGCTGACAAAGGAGGAAGCTTCGGCGATTTCGGGCATTGCGGGTGTTTACCGGGCGGGTGAATTTGAATTTTACCTGAAAGACCTGATGTCGTGGGCCGAAGAGGTATTCCTGAATGCCAACGAGTACCCGAAGTATTTCAATCCCGTGCCATACAAGGATTTGCGATTTTCGCAGGAGTTGATCCGGCGCTTTCCCGGTCACCGGTACGGGCGCGCAGCGCCATTGGTAACCGAATTGCGACAAAGAAAGTCGGAAACCGAGATCGGCCTGATCCGGAAAGCGGGACATATCAGCGGGCTGGCCTTTGAGCGGGTGCTCAAGAGCCTGAAGCCGGGCATGAAGGAATACCAGGTGCAGGCCATGATCGAATATGAATTCACCTGGCATGCTGCAAACGGCAATGCCTACCGGCCCATCATCGCTTCGGGCGCCAATGCCTGCGTACTCCATTATGTGGATAACAACCAGACCTGCGAAGACGGCGATTTGCTGCTGATGGATTTCGGCGCCGAATATGCCAACTATGCCGCCGACATCACCCGCACCATCCCGGTAAACGGCAGGTTCAGCGCCAGGCAAAAGGAATGCTACGAAGCCGTGTTGCGGGTGCACGACAAGGCCATCGGACTGCTCATGCCCGGGACCACCATCGATGCCATAAACAAGGAAGTTAACGGCATGATGGAAAAAGAGATGATCGGGCTGGGTTTATTCACAAAGGAAGCGGTTGGGAAGCAGGATCCCGGAAAACCGCTCTTCAGGAAATATTTCATGCACGGGACTTCGCACCATATCGGCCTGGATGTGCATGATGCCGGCTCAAAATACGACTCCTTGCTGCCGGGCATGGTGCTCAGTTGCGAACCGGGCCTTTACATACGTGAAGAAAATACCGGCATCAGGATAGAAAACGACATACTGATCACAGAAAACAAGCCGGTAAATCTAACAGAACATATACCCGTAACTGTGGCCGATATCGAGTCACTGATGAAAGGAACATGATGAATGCCTGACGGGAGGGATGGTCAGCTTGTTGTGTCGAGCAGCTTTTCGATCTCCTCTTTCAGCGAATGGTTTTCGTTTTGCAGGTCATTGACCCGGCCTTCCAGGGCATCCATGTCATTCTTTTGCTTTTCGACAATGGCATTCAGGTTTTTCACAGACTCTTCGAGGCCGGTCTTTTCATCGATCAGCATGTCTTTTTGCTCACGGAGCTCACCAGCTTCCTTTACCGAAACATCGAGGGCCTTGCTCAGCCGTTTACATTCAGCGGCCGACTTTTCCATTTCGTCTTCCAGTTTCCGGATATTATTGATATATGCGGTGATCCTGTCGCGGATGATGTCAAATTCTTTCACACTTGCCATGACCAATACTTTTGGGGTTATTGATTAATAACGATTTCTTTGCCGCTGACGATAATGTCGGGGTTCCCGATGCCGTTGTCGGCAGCGATCTTCGGATAGAGCCCGCCATCGCCCAGGTATTTTTTGGCGATATCATAAAGGGTCTCCCCTTCTTTGATCACATGCCTGATCTCCCGGGGAGTTGCTGCCTCCTTTTCGGCTATCAGGGCGGCCTGTTTGGCCAGCAGTTCGGCATTGTTCACTTTTAACTGCTGGTTTTCGGCTGTGAGGAGAGCGATGGCAGATTCATGATCGGCCAGCTTTTGTTTGTCTTCAGCCGGGGTCCCCGGCGCGCCCGAAAACAAAAAAATCAGGATTGCGGCCGCCAGAGCAATGACGAATAAAACAATGAAGATCATGCTAAGTTTTTGTTGCCTGCGGAGAGAGCCGGCAATCTTATTCAGGGAATGGTAGGCGGTGATATCGGCTCCGCAGGAAGGGCAGGCCATTGTTCCGGCCTCCAATCCCTTGTAATTACAAACAGGACAATCCATAATATAAAGTTTTAAAGGTTATAAAAGCATGCTGGTAAATATACTGAATATTTGATCATAAAGCAAGTGAATTATTGATTTTCAGCAGGTTTGTTGAGCCGAAGAAAGCTGATGGCCGATGGCTGAAGTTGCGAAAACGGTTGTTATCACAAACCGAATGGAAACTGCAGGGAGAAATGAGGACGGGGGACGGGGGCTTCCGTACCCCCGCTGGCACGCGTCTCTGCCTAAAATCCGCAAGTCTTGTTAATAAAAAGCTGTAAAACTTTGCAAAGCAAAGTCTTACAGCTAGTGCTATTTCACCTAAATTGGTGTTGTCTAAAAACAGCATCATGAAAGTAGTAAATTCTTCTAAGATTACACCTTTCGGTGGATTAAATTTTGTTTTATCTGAGTTTGAAAAGAACAGAATTGGTTGCCTGATCGATCAACACTTACCAGCACTTGCATCTCAAAGCAGCTATAGCTGGAAGGATATCCTTTACAGCTTCTGGTCGGTAATATTCTGTGGGGGAGATTGTGCAGAAGATCTCGCAGTGAACTTCAATTCATCTTTTAAACAAAACCAATTCGTGAATTTACCCAGCCCTGATCGGGTTCTTGAAAGGATGAAGCAATTAACTGTTGAAAAAGTTGTATGTACATCGAAACGGGGAGTCAGCGACCATGAGTTTTAAGTTAGCCCGGTAATACATAGGACTCGATTAGTGATTTTAAACACTAATTTTGAGTCATGAAACGAGCATGGAGTATTTAACAGAAAGTTGCCATCCTCAAAGAGGTGGAAACTGGCGGTGTAGTCGTATCCCTTCTACCAACCAGGTCTTGAAAAATTTCAGGAGTTGAAATGCTTGATCTTATTGCGTTTATTTCTCGCAAAGAATGCAAAGAAGCGCCAAGTCCCAAAGGGAGTTATAAATTGATATATCTTTTGCGCCCTTTGCGAAATCTTCGCGCCCTTTGCGTGAACCGGAAAGGGGATAACCGCTACCCGGTATCATTAAAAATTGCATAAACACCAATCAATGATCATCATCGGCATCACCGGAACACCGGCTGCAGGAAAAAAACATTATCAGATACCTGAAATGCGAAAATCGAATTCAGAAATATTCACGGGTTTTCCATATCACAGTTTCTATAACAACATTCATATATATTATTTATAACCATTTTAAATATTATTTATAATGCTTTGATTTCGTGTTTTTTAAGTTTTTATGGAAAAAAAACCAAAAAAGGGGGTTACCTTTTGGCCTGAATCTGTATTAACATAGTAGAATAGTTATACAAAACAAAAACCAATAATCATGAAAACCAAACACATTATTTTTAGTCTTTTGGCTGTATTTGCTTTTGCTTCAGCATTGTTTTTTAATGCTTGCAAGAAAGATGTTGTAAGCGAACCAATCGCGCAAAGCACTCAAATTTCGCAGGAAGACATTGAAGCCTCAAAGGCAATGAGTGAACACATTAAAGCCTTCAAACAACGGATGAATTATTGCAAACAAAACCCTTCATTTAAAAGTGGAACATTTTATCTACCAGGTGATGCAGTGTTAGAAGTTGAAGCTGCGTTAAGCTTCACCTATTGTTTTTCCAATATTGATATAAAAGAACAAGAATTTACCAGCTCAACGCTGATCATGCCACTTGAAAACGGGGAAATTGCTGAAAATGATCTATCAATTTTTCAAGAGGATGTTATTAATGCTTTGCAAGGACATATGCTGGCACTAGCCTATCCTGATAAAAAACTAATGGTAGTGGACTTAGAATATTTGGGGAATGATGCAAATGGGGATGCAATAGTAGGCATAACTTCAGTGGTGGGAAACCAACAAGCGGTGTTTTTACACGATGATGCCTGGTGGTATGGACTGGAAGCCGGAAACTGCCAGGGATACTATGCACCTGAGGATGCCTCCACACAGTTGCAACAGCGGGTCATTGATGAGTTACTTCCCCCACCCCCCTCAAGTGGAAGATGGTTCTTTACCAACCCTATTTCAATCACTTACTATTATTATCAATATCCGCTCACTCCACAGGGTGAAGACCCCGACAATTATTGTGATTACAGAATATTTTTTGCAGATAATAATCCATCCCAGAATTTAGAAATAACTGATACCGAAAAGTGTTTATCGCATACGGAAATGGTGTTTTATGAAGGACATTACGTTGATCTTGCGATAGATTATGAAAATGCAAATGGTAACAGGAAATTCAAAACATGCATTGTAGAGGATATTACAAGCGGGCCTGAATATTCTCCAGACCAGATAAAGCATGATTATACCGTGTCAATAGGTTTTCGTTTTGTAGAATATTTTGATGGTGTTGGAGACATTATGAATCCAAATTAATCTATTGGCATGATGAAGCAATATATATTCTTTGTTTTCTTATTTATTTTGATTCAAACTGCAGCACAAGAAATCGCTTTCGAATTCAGCATTGAAAAAGAAAACACAGGTATTGCGGCCGGTGAATTTATTCAGGATCAACATTCTGATCTTGTCGGGCCGCTAATATATTTACATTATGTTGAAGACACCCTTTTTAGCAGGTATTCACGTGTTTACAAAATAACTGAGGACGGGGATACAAGCAGTGTTTTATTCAGTAAACCTGACACTTTGTTTACAGTACAATCTGTAACTGAAGTTGATGACGATAGCGGTGGATATTTACTCTGGGGGTATTATTATCCCCGTGGAACAGCTGGTTATGAACAAACCGAAGTAATTATTCGTACTGATTATTACTTTAATGTTTTGTGGGAAAGGCATTTCGATTTTGGCTATCATTATGTAGCATCGGGAAAAAAGATGCTTCAAACAAACAAGGACGAGCTATTATTTGCTTGCAACCCAAATGACGTATTTGATATGTATTTATTAAAATTATCCGCAACGGGCGACAGTCTGGATTTCAGATACTATGAAGGCGATAGCGCAGGCTCGGTTCAAAGCCTGACCTATAATTTTGACTCTACGGGCTTCTATATACATACCACAGGAGCATATTTTGAGCCGGGTACAGTCTTTAATAGCCTGATAGAAATTAATGAAGACCTGGAACAAATTGATGTAAAGTTTTACCCAGACTGGTATGATAGATCGTATGAAACAATATTATGGCCGGGGAATAACCTTTTATCAGCCGGATATGAGAAGGAGATCAACGGTTCAGCATTTGACAAGTATTTTACGGCATATATACTCGATGAGAATCTTGAAATACTTAAAACGAAGAGATTATCCAGCCCCGATACTTCTTCTAACCCGGCATGGTACCGCAATATGGATGTAGTTGATACCTCTTTTATATATGTCGGCGGTTCCTTCAATGGTCATTTTCATTCAAGCCTTGATATTACATGGTACTACATTGCCATGTTGGATCATAAGCTTGACCTGATATATGAGAAATACATTGGGGCAGAGGATATGCATTATTGGTGTGAATGTATTACAGCCACTAATGATGGCGGCGTGTTTATGAGCGGGACTTTTTTTAATATTGAAGCGTCACCCTCACCTATATATTATAAAACAGCCTATCTTGTAAAACTTGATACTACAGATATTCCGCTAAATATCGATAAGCCAGGTCAACTTAAGTTTTACGATGCACTGATCTACCCCAATCCCGGGAATGATCATTTAAATATCAGGACCACCCTAAAAAATGCCTGGATTGAACTCTATGATGTAAAAGGGAACCTATTGATTAGTCAGGCTATAAACAAACACATTACAACGACAAAAACCGATCAGTTGTCTGCAGGCATGTATGTGTATAATATTTGCAACATAAACAAGGTGCTGCAAACAGGTAAATGGATAAAAAAATAAAACTTAATAAATATGAAAACAAAAATAAGCTTAAAAGTAACTGTTGCTCTCTTTTGCACAATTATGTATATGTTTGCTCAAACACAATGCGTAAACTGCCCGGGGAGTTCAAACAATGAAGAAAACTCTTCTGCCATTGGAGTAGGTTCTATTTCCGAAGGCAATTCAGCATTTGCTTCTGGTTATCAAAGTTCCGCTATTGGCAATTATTCCACCGCAATGGGCTCGCATGCCTATGCAGAATCGAGTTTTTCAATCGCTATGGGTAGGTAGGTGAAAGCACGAGGCGATGGTTCTATTGTATTTGGAAGAGGGGTTGCCAATGCAGAATTATATCTCGAAAACAACGACGGTCCAAGTTTTATGGTTGGCTTTAACAGCAGCAATCCAACTTTTTATATTTCAAGACCGGCAGCATCGGGCCCGTATTTCGACAAAACCGGCCGCATAGCAATTGGTAATATCCGCAACAGTAGTGGATATATGGATCCCCAGGCCAAACTCCACCTGCGTGCAGATGAAGGTGAAAATGCAGCAATATTTATCCAGCCCAATAATTTCCTTGGAGGAGAAAAAGCCATGTTGGCCCTGGGAGGTCTTAATTATGGCATATCCAGTGATGTATCCTCTGGGTTTACCTTTAGATCAAGCGCCGACTATAAGTTCCTGGGTGGCCGCATGGGCATCGGTAATTTTATGTACAACCCACCCGAAGCAAAACTGCACATCAGAAGCCAGGCCGGTGAAGCTGCCGATATTTACATCGAACCTTACAAGGCCCCTGTTCAGGGTGGAGAAAATTCCTGGCAGGCCAGTTTGTTTCTTGGCGATATGGAGAATGGCATAAGTTGCCGCAGCAACCTGGGAATGGTTTACGGAACAACGCAAAACCATATTTTCCAGGGGGGCAAAGTGGGAATTGGAACTATTGAACCAACAGCAGTGCTTCATGTAGATGATAATGGTGGTTCACTGAAGTACGAAAATGCCAATGTTTCAATTTATGGAAGACAGTCGCCTGCAAGCATGAGTTTTAATAATGCTGATGGATACAACTGGAACATTACTAACCATAGTAACCACAAGACTCTTTATTTTTCATATGGAATATCGGGTAAGATGGGTATTTCTGAGGATGTTGGAGTGTTAGTTAATGAAAGAGTAATAGTTTGCGACATGTCGCAAACCCCATTAAGTCAAATCCCTTCCGCTGGAATTCAAGTGATACAAAACAATGATGCTGATAAGAAATCTGCAGAATACGTGACAGATGATGGGCGTAGAATATTTTTTGTTCCTCACCTTTCAAATTCCGGATATAGTCCGATGTCAACTAATAAGGATGCAGGTATATTCTGGTCTGACGGATTACATAATGTGAACCAAAACGACCAAGGTGGCTTATTAATAGCAGCTCACAGAGATGGAGCTAATAATGGGTTAAAAATTGATGCAAACGGGAACGTAGGAATCGGTACAGTAGACCCAAATGCAAGACTTGATGTAAATGGTAAACTGCAAATCAGTGGATCGGACCAGAATAATGTAAGCTTTATAATCAAGAATCAGGAATATGGCCCTGTTTTCATGATTTCTCCCAGTGGTCAAACATTCATATCAAATAAGCTGTGGGCTCAAGAGATTGAAGTTTTAGCTAATGTAGACTGGCCAGATTTCGTTTTTTCAGAATCATACAAGCTAAAGCCACTCAATGAAGTGGAAGATTTCATTATCGAAAACAGGCATCTACCTGATATGCCAAGCCAGGAAGACGTAACAGAAAACGGGATTAATCTTGGTGAGATGGATGCCTTACTACTGCAAAAAATAGAGGAACTGACCTTATACATTATAAAACAGGATAAGAAAATTGATGAGTTAAATGAACGGATTGAAGATTTGTCTGATGACAAGTAGGCTTGATTCAAGTTTAATTATTCACTTCAATACGTATGTACTATGAAAAATAAGTTATTACTCTTAATATTTCTTTCAATCTATATTCTTCCATGTTTCCAGGTAAGTGGCCAAAACTCATATGAAAGACAAATCAAATATTGGTACTTGAGAGATAGACTAAGATATTTTATTGTACAAAGTTCAGATCCACTAAATGATCCAGGAACGTACCTTCCAATCGCAAGCAGAAATAGAAATTGGGAAGATAATCCAGCTAATTGGTATTTTACAGAAATTGCTGATTATGGGCAACAAGCAGCAGGTTATGGAAAATACTTGGGTGTTTTAGCAACAGAATACTATCTATTGTCATCCTGGGGACATCATGATGAAGCCATTAAAACATTGGCTGAGCTAGAAAATGCATTACTAGCATATGAACGGCTTGATTTGTGTGAGGACCAATTAGATCCACCTATTCCTCAGATGTTAGATGGTTTTTTTATAAGGCACGATGTCCCAAACGCAGGATCTGATACAACACCAAATCCATTTCTAGTAAACTCAGAACTTAATAGTTATGAAGGATTGCTCTTGCAAAATGACAAATTGTTTGATGAAAACGGTGATTTAAGGCAAGTCCTATTTATAAATGCCAATATGACCCCTTTTAATGAGTATATGAGCAAAGATGAAGCTATCTTTCTGCTTGTTGGATTGGCGTTAACATACAAATTTGCTCCTACAGATTTAAAGGTTGTTGCAAGAGATTATGCTGATCTATTGTTAAATAGGATGTTTGGATATGTAAGTCCTATATTACATCACCATAATTGGTGGATACATGACTATTTGGGATTCCCGATATCAGAAAAGGAAGGAGGTGATTGTAGAAATTTTTGCTTCGGCCTAAATAAAGTTGCACAGGATTTCTTTGGCCTTGATGGCTACTGGTGGATTCCACCTGGTGAGGCGTTGTGGCTTTACTACCGTCTAAATGGCCAGCATGGAACAAATGGCCATATGATAGCTAGTATTGCTGCTATTGGTGAGGGCTGGGGGCCTTCGCTGACTCAAGAGGGAATTTTTAACAATACAAACCATGATGATTGGGACTACTATTACTTGTGGCTATATAAAGCACTCTGGGGTGTTTCAAGTAACTTTTATGGGGTGGATAGAATTGCAGACAGATTAGATGAAGCTCCATGTGAAGGCCCATGGATGGAGTCAGACATAGAACATGCTACTCATAGTTGGGGATCACCCGACAGATGGAGGTATGATGTAGGTGAACAATGTGGTGATCATGTTGGAAATGTTGGTATATATTCAGGTCTTGATTATATGATATTATTGAATTTATTTTATATATGTAATGGACAAGGGTTAACTGAATATAGGAACAGAATATCCTGCATCTCTGACAAGGATTGGCCAGCTGGAAATCAGGGAACCTTCAACAATCCCACAAGAATAGAGGTATTTAGGGATATCATCTCTACAGATAAGCTCTTAAATTCTCCAATGCCAGCAGATGTTAGCTATCATGCAGGTGATAGGATAATATTAAATCCAGGTTTTAAAGTAAAAGAAGGCGCTCATTTTAATGCCAAAGTAGAACCCTTAGATTATTGTTCCACACCACCAGTAAATCATGGTGGGTGTTATAACAAAACCAATGCTATAACAGCCACGACAAAAGATGAGATAAACTCATATAGCATTGCATTTGAAGGTTTGAATGCAAATGGAATGGGTTCGTTAAAATCTGTTGGGCATCAATCAGATGTTCTGGTATATCCAAACCCAAGCCCCGGAATATTTACTTTAGAGAATGTGCAAAGATTTAGTGAATATTGCGTATACTCATATCAATCAAGGGTGATAGAACATGGAACATTATCAGGAGAAAGTTTCAAACTTGATTTAAGTGGCCAGGATTGTGGTCTATTTTATTTAGTTTTACAAAATGAATATGAAACAGTATCTCTGAAATTAAGCCTTGTGAATTAAGCATATGAACTCATTATTAACCTTTCTGAAGATCATCTTAATATGCCTGCTTATTCCAATTCTCCTGGGTTGTAAAAAGGAGATTGGAGAATACTTACTCGGGGATTTAAAACGCCAAAACCCTTATGATGGCACTGAGACTTTGCTTTTTATAAGTAATAGTAATGATACAATTAAATTCTATGGCAATGGCCGTTATTCAAAGCTCTTCCGTTCGTATTCAGATGATAATTCTGGTAATTATTACATCAATGAAAGCGATGAGTGTCGCTTCAGAAGTGATGATGAAGATTATGAGTTGTTTATACATATTTCTACCCATAAAGCCAGTGGCTTTCAAATGGGGATAGAGTTCATTGAGTCTTATAATCCTGAACAAGTAACATGTGAATTCCGATCAGTGTATCATGCACAATTCTCGAACTATGAAAATAACAATGAATATTTCCTGGATAGTCTATTTGTGAATAATCAGTTTTATTTTGATGTGTTTTCTGATTCATCTTTGCTTGTTTCAAGCACACCTTCGCACTCAAACTGTTATGGGCTAAGGCCATCTGTTATTTCGTATAATATAACCTATGGCATTTTGAAGTTTGACTTCGATGATGGCTCTGCATGGGAGCTCAAAGAGATCATACCTTAACACTTTCAGGTACCTCCGCCAGCGTAGATATGTTGATGGCGCACGCCTCCGGGATTATTGTATCCCTTCTACCAACCAGGTCTTGAAAAATTTCACGAGTTGAAATGCTTGATCATATTGCGTTTATTTCTCGCAA
>CAYOLA010000165.1:0-5163 GCA_964404735.1 uncultured Bacteroidales bacterium | reverse complement strand
GTTTTTTCGGAGGGCACGGGATAAGTGAGCCCAAACGCATCCGGATCGGCCGGGCCACTGAAACATGAAATGATGGAAGCACCCACGGCCATGTCGTACATCCCCCATGCCGGCTCAAACAGTATCTCACCCCTGTATTCAACGGTACATTCACGGAATGACAGCAACAACAGTCTGCCTCCGGCATGCCGGGAGGAATCAAAGATACCTTCGAGTTTCAGTCCCGATTCAAATTCCAGTTGACATTTTTCGCCTTCCCGAAGTCCGTATTCACGCAACATGGGCCGGGTCATCTTCTCGGGTGGAAGGGGAATTCCACGGATGCACCCCACCGGCGACCCAAAGCCATGGGGGTGCCGCTCCCTGCCGTGCCCGTCGAGCTGCCGGCTGTTAAAATTGAGTGTTACCGGGCCGGTCGCCTGTATGTATGCAGGGTCTTCACTATTCAGGTAAAGTTTGCTCAAAGTCCCTGACACCTGCAGCCCGGAGCTGTATACACAACTGGCCACATTGCCTGAGTCGATCGCTTTTCGGATGCTTTCCGCTCCCCCTTTCCTGAGCGCCATCGTACTTTCAAATTCTCTGAGTACCCGGGTGAGGTGGGCAAAGTCGGGTGTTACAAATAACTGGGGCTGCCGTGTGGTAATATCAAAACCCTGATGCATGGCTTCAAGGGTGTAGGGGATCTTCTTCACGGTGTCATGCAATGCACTGAAACTTTCTCCGATCGAAGAGAGCAGCCCGGCTCCGTAAATCCGCGGGGTATTCAATTCACCAATCAGGCCGTACTCGACAGTCCACCAGTGCAGGTTCCTGATCAGCGACATCTCGGAAGGCTTCCCCAAATGCTGCTCAATCTCATGCAGTTGCCGTTCTGCTTCTTCAATGGCGTTTTCAGTGCTGTTGGGATCGGATTTAAGTATCGACACGTGCCTGATGGCTTCGTACAGTTGGTAGTCGCGGGCCGATGAGAAAGCCTTGCTCCCAATTTCACCGAATAGCCGGAGATATCCGGCATATTCGGGATCGGCAATGATGGGGGCATGCCCGGCGGCTTCATGGATAATGTCAGGGGCGGGTGTATATTCAATCTGACCGACCGGCCTGATGTCGGCAGCGATCACCAGCACATTGTATGCCTGAAATTCCATGAATGCCGATGGGGGGATAAAGCCGTCAACTGCCACTGCAGCCCACCCGATCTCCTTTAATATCCTGTTCATTCCGTACATGTGCGGGATCTCTTCAATGCTGATGCCGGTTTTTTTCAGGCCGTCCAGGTAGGAGCCGTGAGCCACACGACTCAGATAGCGCACATTCCTTCTCATTACATACCGCCACACGGCATGGTCGCGCGCTGTGTATTCATTGTAAGGCTGGTCGATCACCAGGCTGAGCAGATGAGCCGGAAGGCGATCCAGCACCTCGTTCATTTCCATTTCAGGTATTATTTAGAATCCTTTTAAATTATTCCAAAAATAGAAATAAATTATCAAAACATATCCGGTAACCGTCCAATTAACCAAAAATTAACGAATTTCGGTGACAATTGCCTGGCGGCCGGCCTGGTGCTGCCAACAAGTGAATGCTTATGGATTCATATCAAAAAGTATATGCTGCCATCCCCTTGATGGATGAACTTGAGAACCTGCCCGAACTGCTCGAATGCCTCCACGGGCAGGAAGGGGTTTCGGGCGGTGTTGTTTTCTGTGTGAACCAGCCTGATCACTGGCATGATGATCCCACCAGGAAGGCTGTTTGCGAACGCAATGCTTTGAGCATGGCATACATCCGTGAGCAATGCCGGCTTCCCTTTACCCTCATTGATCGTTCCTCGGCCGGAAAAGGCTGGAAGGGAAAGGACCACGGGGTGGGCATAGCCCGAAAAACGGCGATGGATGAGGCTGCGCGCCAGGCAGGTTCAAAGGGTATCATCATCAGCCTTGACGGGGATACCTTCTATGCTGCATCCTATTTCCTTTCTGTTCTCGAAAATTTTAATCAGCACCCCGGTGCAGCGGGACTTGCCGTGCCTTATTATCACCGCCTGACTGCATCGCCGGCCGAAGACCGTGCCATATTGCGATACGAGATCTATATGCGCAATTACTCCATTAACCTCTGGAGGATCGGGAACCCATATAGTTTCACCGCACTTGGATCGGCCATGGCTGTGCCGGTAAAAGCTTACCGGGCTATTGGCGGAATGAGTCCCAAAAAAAGCGGCGAGGATTTCTATTTTCTCCAGAAACTCCGGAAATATGGCCACCTGCTTACGTGGAACAGGGAGAAGGTATACCCTGCCGCGCGCTTTTCCGACCGGGTCTTTTTCGGTACCGGGCCTGCCATGATCAGGGGTGCGGCCGGCGACTGGGACAGCTATCCCGTTTACCACCATTCGTTTTTTGATGATCTCGCCCGGACATATGAAGCCTTTGCTCCGCTCTATAAAAATGATGTGCCTGTTCCGATGGATGATTTCCTGTCGGAAGTGCTGAAAATAAAGGATCCCTGGGGTCCCCTGAGAAAAAACGCCCGCACGGCGGAGCAATTTGTACGTGCCTGCCGCGACCGGATCGACGGCCTGCGCATCCTGCAGTTTCTCAAATATTCCCAAAAACTGGCCGGCTGTCCCGATGAGGAATGCCTGCTTGAAAACCTGCATAAACATCACCCGGCCCTTATCGCCCGGCTTGATTTTTTAATGGAAGGTTTTACTTTTGACGGGTTGGATATTGCCTGCCTCGACAGGCTGCGGAATGAACTGGCTGCGATAGAGGAGGATTACCAGCAAAAAGCCCGTACCCATGCATGAACTGATCACCATACTCGGACCCACTGCCACCGGAAAGACCCGGCTCGCCGCCATGCTGGCAGCGCAGACAGATGCTGAGATCATTAGTGCCGATTCCAGGCAGGTATACCGGGGTATGGATCTCGGGACAGGCAAAGATTTGGAAGATTACCTTGTAGAAGGGGTGCAGGTGCCGGTTCACCTGATCGACATAGCCTTGCCGGGTGAGGAATATAATGTTTTCCGTTTTCAGGAAGACTTTTTAAGGACGTATTCCGATATCCGCCTCAGGGGAAAAAGGGCCATCATGTGCGGGGGTACCGGCCTCTACCTCGAATCGGTGCTGATGGGTTATGACCTTCCTGAAGCGCCTGTGAATACAAATTTGCGCAAGAAACTCGATCATTTGTCAACCGCTGAACTCATTGAAAAACTGGCAAAGAGCCGTGCCCTGCATAATATCAGCGATACCGGCGACCGCCGCCGGCTTATCAGGGCCATTGAAATTGAAGAAAGCCGGATGACCGGGCAATCGCTTCCCAAACCTTTTCCCCCGCTCAGGCACCATGTTTTTGGCATATCCCTGCCGCGCGAGATGGTGCGCGAAAGGATCACCCGGCGTTTGAAACAACGGCTGGATCAAGGCATGGATGATGAGGTGAGGCGCTTGTTGAAGGAAGGCATACAGCCATCGCAACTGGAATTTTACGGCCTGGAATACAAATGCCTGACACAATATGTTTGCGGCAGGATCAGCAGGGATGAAATGTTTGAAAAGCTAAATACCGCCATTCACCAGTTTGCCAAGCGGCAGATGACCTGGTTCCGGAGGATGGAAAGAAAAGGGGTTCACATCCGGTGGATCGACGGCAGGATGACCATGCAGGAAAAATTGCAGTCAGTGATCAGGCATTTGTAAGCAAAACGGCTGTTACCCGGGTTTAAAGGTGGTTGCAGGAAGACAAAAAAAAGGGGCACATCGGTGTACCCCTTTTTTGATTTGATGCAATATGCTTTTTTAGTCCATCACCTTGACGTCGATGTTGATCTCGTTGCCGTCTTTTGTAATGGTATTGATCTTGATAAACCCAAGTTTATCAGCATGGGTTTTAAAATAAACAACATCGCCGGGGCTGAGTTGTTTGATGTCGTCGGCGGTGCCGGTAAACCCGGGAAAATCATAGGTGGCGCCGATGGCATCGAATTCTGCGCCTGTAATGGGGGCGGCCTCAAACAAGGTAGTGTTGAAAGTGGTCCAGCCGGCTGCATCCAGTTCATAAACCGTTTTTACGTTGGCATTTGAGGGTGAACCGAATGTTGAACCGTTGGTTGCCCCGAGGTAAAAGGCAAAGTCAATGGTTTCCTGCACGGCAAAGGCATTTGCCTTTTTCAGGACAGTGCCGCTGGCTGTAGCCATGAAGCTGCCATAATCGGTATCGTTGAATGAGCCCATGTTCACATTGATATAAGCGCTAACGTCAGCACCGGCGGCAATCGTTGTGATCACAAAGGCAAGTTCCTTGCTTTCACCGCCATTATCGGTAACGGTAAAGGTCCACCGTTCCTGTCCGGCTTCGGTATTGGCAAATACATCTTCCTCCCAGGTGTAGTTGGGGTCGCCAATGCCGGTTTCTTCAAAGACCGTTGTGGGTACATTGTTGAAGGTGCGAATAACTTTAAATGAGGCGATGTTCTTTTTGGTGTTGGCATTTTCTGAAGCATTGATCCCAACTTTAAAAGCTTCGCCAACAGTCATCTCGGCATCCTGTGTAACATAACCCGCTCCACCGATAAAGTTCAGTACAGGGGTGTTGTCAACGGGTGTTTCCGGATCGTCGTCTTTCTTGCATGCTGACATTACCATGGCTCCGGCCAGGATAAGCATTCCCATTAAATAAATCGTTTTTTTCATAGCCTATGTTTTTGAGTTAAAAAAATTGTTGATAAGTCTTTATTCCGCCTGCAAAGATACAAAGAAATTGCCTGAAATCTTATTTAGAATGAATTTAGTTATTAATATTGGCTTAACAATACCTCATGCCCTTTGTCTTGTTTTAATTTGGGCCGTCCTCCTTTCAACCCTTTCCGGGGCTTATATTATAAAGCTTAGATTTAAATCTCCGGGGTTGTATTTTCCGTTACCCGGGACGAATTTTGAAAAGTTTTTATTGATGCCCCGGCAGTTTGTTGCGGTATAGTTCAATTATGTTTTTTTATTTTTTTTTAATAAAATCGATTATTATGAAAATTGTTTATATTTGATACCTGAATAATTAGTCCCTCCTTATCAACTGGTTTTTGCATGTTGTATTAATAAAAAAAAGCTGTATTCAGAATAATTGGCATAATAGAATTGTTTACTGAGCCTG
>CAYOLA010000164.1:0-23042 GCA_964404735.1 uncultured Bacteroidales bacterium | reverse complement strand
TTCGTTTCGCTACGCTCCACTCCGCAAAGAGAGCAAAGTGCAGCTTTTCTTAGCCTAGATTACACTCCTAAAAGTTGCATTTACTAATTGAATTTAAAGAAAGTGAGTTTTTGTGAGTTAATTGATCGCTTCATTTGGCGCCGGCAAATAAGACGGCTATTCGGCAAGGGGCATCCCATGACTTAGCACAGATTGTCTTACCTTTACGGCAATAAAAATCCCGTCCATGATCACCCTGCTTTCAGTCATATTATCGATCGTATTGCTGATCATTGCCTTTATCAGTGCCCTGTGGCTGTTGAAATACGCCAGGAACCGCATTGCCTGGATATTCATTGCCATAGCCTTCATATTTATGGCGGTGCGCCGGGTATTCAACCTGGTTTATTATACCGGCGATGATCCGCCGGGGAGCCTGCAAATGATCGAGAACTGGCTCGGGTTCGCGGTATCGTTGATCATGGCCATTTCGGTGATCGGCATTGCCAGGATCCTTTATAAATACAAGCGTTCAGAACAGGAGAAGGAAGAAACCGAAAAGCAGTTCAGCACCCTCTTCCACAACAGCAGCGATGAGATCTACCTGGCAGACCCCGATGGAAATTTCCTGGAAGTGAACCAGGTTGCCTGTGAATCACTGGGCTATTCGGAGGAGGAGTTCAGGAATATGAACTTCAGGGATATCAAGTCGTCGAAATACATTGATAAGGTGGACGAAAACATCGATCTTATCCTGACCCGCGGCAGGCACACCTATGAAACGGAACACCGGGCAAAAAGCGGCCGTATCCTCTCACTTGAGATGAAAAGCCGGCTAATCAACTACAAGGGAAATAAAGCCATCCTCTCCATTGCGCGCGACATTACTGAGCGAAAACAACTGGAAAGGAAGATCCTGCGCGCCGTGATCAATGCAGAAGAACGGGAACGGGAAAGGATTGCCGGGGAGATCCACGACGACCTCGGCCCCCTGATGTCGACCATCAAGCTTTACATTAATGAACTGGAATCAGAAGATTTGTCGACAAAAGAACATAAGGAGTTCGTGGAAAAGGCCAATGAGATCATCGATGAGGCCATCAGCTCAACCCGCGCCATTGCCAACAATCTTACG
Organism: uncultured Bacteroidales bacterium; assembly: GCA_964404735.1. Taxonomy (GTDB): domain Bacteria; phylum Bacteroidota; class Bacteroidia; order Bacteroidales; family B18-G4; genus B18-G4. Next base: position 21,928 of record CAYOLA010000164.1, on the reverse strand, counting down.
CCAAGGGTGATCATTGACTTCGGGCTGGTAAAAGCCGTTGATTCGTTCTGCAAAAAGGTTAATCTTACCCAAAAAATCAAAATTATTTACGAAACCGGCATCCGCGAACGTTTCGACCAGACCATTGAGCTGGTCCTTTACAGGGTGATCACCGAACTGCTCAACAACAGCCTGAAACATGCACAGGCCGAAAAGATCGAGATATACCTCGAAAAGATCGGGCAGGTACTTCAGCTTACCTATATGGACGACGGCATCGGCTTCGACCTGAACAAGGTGCTGAACGAAGACGGGGGCGGGATGGGGCTGAAAAACATTATCAGCAGGCTGCAATCCATCAACGGAACATACAGGATCCATTCCCAGCAGGAAGTGGGTACGCTTGTGGTAGTGGAAATAAAGCTGGACCCCTGATCCGGCATAATGTATTACCTTTGTAAGCTATGAATGATCCCTCGAAAAAACTACGCATCATCATTGTCGATGACCATGAATTCTTCAGGAATGGCCTGAAAATGGTCGTAAACCGGCTGAAGTACGCCAATGTCGTTGGGGAGGCATCGAATGGTCAGGAATTCCTGGAACTGCAGAAAGAAAAAAAGGCCGACCTGGTGCTGCTCGACCTGCAAATGCCCATCATGAACGGGATAGAAGCCAGCAAAATCGCGATCAGGGATTTCCCCGACCTGAAAGTGGTTATCCTCACCATGTTTGACGATGCCGAATACATCGAAAACATGATCGACACCGGCGTGCACGGCTACCTGCTCAAAAATATCACCAGGGATCTGCTCGACCAGGCCCTGCAATCCATTGCAAACGGAAATACCTATTACTCTCCCGAACTATGGTCATATTTCAGCAAAAGGTTTTCGGAACAAAAAAAGGATGAGCATGCGGATATCGCATTTACGAAGCGTGAAAAGGAAATACTGCAACTGATCTGCGACGGGCTCAACAACAAGGAGATATCCGAAGAGCTCTTTATCAGCGAAAGAACCGTGGTGGGGCATAAATCCAACCTGCTGTCGAAAACCAACTGCAAAAGCACCATCAGCCTGCTTTCGTATGCCATCAAGAACAAGCTGGTGAATATATAGGCACCCCCGGGATCTCTCCTGTAATTTTATCATAAAAACCACCCTTTCCACAAGTCATTTCACCCCCGAAAAAGATCAGGGCGGAATAGTTATTTTCTTTCGTTCCGGTCCCCGAAAACCGCTTTTCGCGAAAAATTATTTTCGCCGCTCATCCGCCAAACAGGACGGCCGTTGAGGAAAATACAAAAACCTTCCCGAATCAACAAAAGCTTTGCCAATCCTTCACTTCCTGTAATATCGAAAAAACTGCCGGAAACAAGCGGGACTGGTTTTTGCGTTTTTTTACCGGTTTTTTCCTGATTTGCTTCCCTTTTTTACCATCAAAAAAGGGATTTTCTTCCACCTGCAAAACAGTACTTTTCCACCTTGTGCCGCACCCCTTCACCATGGTAATTTTACACCGTAAACTTTTTTAAACAAACATTCAAAAAAAAACAAACACCATGGAAACAAAAAAAATCCTGATCGTAGATGACGACATTGATGTGATCACCGTAGTAAGCGCCATCCTCAAAAAAGAAGGCTATGAAGTGATCTCGGCCAACGACAAGATCGAAGGCATCAAGAAAGCCTGGACCACAAAACCCGACCTGGCCATTCTCGACGTGATGATGACCACCCATTTCGAAGGATTTGAGATGGCCAAGGAACTGAGCGAGAACCCCGAATTCAATCACATGCCCGTACTCATGCTTTCATCCATCGACATCCTCACCACCACCAAGCCAAGCGTACAGGAAATGGCAAGGGAATTCCGTAAAGACCCGAATTACCGCGAACTGGACGTACTGCTGATCAAGGATGTGGTTAGCGGAAATGCCGGGATCGACTACCACAGCGAGGAAGGCCCTTCGGTATGGCTGAAGGTCGACGGCTTTCTGAAAAAGCCCGTCGAAGCAGAAAAACTGATCATGGAGGTCAGCCAGCTGCTCGACCGGAAAGCGGAAAAGGTAAACCTAAATTAAACAACAGCCAATTAAAAAGGACCCCAGAAATGAAAGATGACATTGATATGATCTTGGAAGCGAAGGCTGATGCCGGTAAGGATCAGTTGATCCCCATCCTGCAGGAGATACAGAACAGGGAAGGTTTTTTATCAGAAAGCTCCGTGGTGAAAGTTGGCAGGCATCTGAGCATGCCTGCCAGCAAGATCTACGGTGTAGCCACCTTTTATAACCAGTTCAGGTTTGAGCCCCTGGGGAAGTATCATATCCAGGTTTGCCGGGGAACGGCCTGCCATGTACTGGGTTCTGCCACGGTGCTTCAGAAACTGGAAGAAACCCTGAAGATCAAAGCAGGGCAGACCAGCAGAGATGGCTTGTTCAGCATAGAGGTGGTGGCATGTATCGGAGCCTGTGGCCTGGCACCCGTCATCTGTATCAATGGCGAGTTTCATGCAAAAGTGGATGCTGCAGGCATTGACGGCATTATTGAAAACTGCAGAAAAAACGAGGAATTATCATGACAGAAAAGAATAAATACCAACATGCCGGCTTGATCATGGAATGCCTGGAAAAAGGGCATACAGCGAATTTTTCGCCTGCGAAACTGAAAGAACTCAGGATACTCAGGCGCGAAGACACCAGTACGCCCTGCATATATGTTGGGGCAGGCACATGCGGCCTTGGGGCCGGGGCCGACAAGACCATGACAGCCATCAGGGAATGGATCAGTGAAAAAGGCATTGAGGCCAGTGTGATCCAGGTTGGCTGCATCGGGCTGTGTGCCGCCGAACCCATTGTAGACGTGCAGATGCCCGGCATGGCCAGGATATCCTTTATGAAAGTGATCGCCGGTAAAGCCCCCTCCCTGCTCGAAGACGTCTTTGAAAAGAAGCCCGGCAGGGAGCATGTGATCGGGCAGTTCCGCAACGATGCCCTGGAAGCCTGGCCGGACATCCCATTTATCGACGAGCATCCGTTCTTTGGCCCACAAACGCGGATGGTCCTGAGCAATTGCGGTCTGGTCGACCCAAGCTCCATCGAAGAATACATTGCCAGGGGCGGATACACCAACTATCTTGACCTTTTAAAAAACAGCAATCCCCCGGAAGTTTGCCGCATGATTGAGGAAAGCGGTTTACGCGGACGCGGCGGCGGCGGTTTTCCTACCGGCGTGAAGTGGGGTTTTGCCTTCCGCGAGCAGGCCGACCAGAAATACCTCATCTGCAATGCCGATGAGGGGGATCCGGGTGCTTTCATGGACCGTGCCGTGATCGAAGGCGATCCGCACCGGCTGCTGGAAGGCATGGCGGTAGCGGCATATGCCATCGGAGCCTCAAAGGCATATGTTTACATCAGGGCCGAATATCCGCTGGCCATCGCACGGCTGAAAAATGCCATCAGCCAGGCTTACGACTTCGGGCTGCTGGGCAAAGACATACAGGGTAACGGCTTCAGCCTCGACCTGGTGATCAAGATGGGAGCGGGCGCATTTGTATGCGGGGAAGAGACGGCCCTTATCCACAGCATCGAAGGCAAGCGCGGCATGCCCCGGCCCAGACCGCCATTCCCGGCCGTAAAAGGGCTCTTTGGCAAGCCTACCATTATCAATAATGTAGAAACCCTGGCCAACATCCCCTCAATTATTGAAAAGGGCCCGGCCTCATTTGCTTCCATCGGGACCAAAACCAGCAAAGGCACCAAGGTGTTTGCCCTGTCGGGAAAAGTCGCCCTTACCGGCCTTATCGAAATCCCCATGGGAACCACCGTAAGGGATATCATCTTTAAGATTGCCGGCGGGATACCAAATGGAAAGAAATTCAAATCGGTGCAGATCGGGGGACCCTCGGGCGGATGCATCACGGAAGAGAACCTCGACATACAGATCGATTACGAATCACTGATCAGTGCCGGAGCCATGATGGGATCGGGCGGACTGGTGGTGATGGACGAAGACACCTGCATGGTTGATGTGGCCAAGTTCTTCATGGATTTCATACAGCGTGAGAGCTGCGGCAAATGCATCCCCTGCCGGGAAGGCACCCGGCGCATGCTGGAAATACTCGAAAGCATCACCCACAAGCCAAACGGCAACAACACCGATGCCCTGGAACGCTTCAAGGGGGTTATGCAGCTTGAGAAACTGGGAAAGGTGATACGGGAGACATCCCTCTGCGGACTGGGACAGACGGCTCCAAACCCGGTGCTCAGCACCCTTCGCTGGTTCAGGAACGAATATGAGGAACACATCTTTGAAAGGAAATGCCCGGCCGGGGTATGCACCGAACTCAGGACATTCATCATCGATGTTGACAAATGCACGGGTTGCACGCTTTGTGCCAGAAAATGCCCGACCGGCGCCATCATAGGAGCCAGAAAATCGCCGCATTTCATCGTTGAAAGCAAGTGCATCGGCTGTGGCTCATGCGAAGAAGCCTGCAGGTTCGATGCGATATCAGTTCAGTAAACAACACAATAAATACAGATCAGATGAGCTTTGAAATCGAAATAAACAAAAATAAGGTCAGCGCAACACAGGGCGAAACCATCCTGGATGTGCTCGAAAGGAATGGCATACAGGTACCCACGCTCTGCCACATGAAAGACATGTTTCCGAGCGGTTCGTGCCGCATGTGCGTGGTAGAGCTGGAAGACAGCGGCAAACTCGTCTCATCCTGCTCATTCCCGGTGGCCGAAGGCATGAAGATCAGGACGCATTCGGGCAAGGTGATCGATGCCAGGAAAACCATTGTGGAGTTGTTGCTGTCGAACCATCCCGACGACTGCCTTTATTGCGTGAGGAACGGGAACTGCGAGCTGCAGGGCCTTTCAAAGGAATTTAACGTTACCGAGCGGCGCATCCATGGCATCAAGAACAATTTCAATATCGACCAGTCGAGCCCCAGCATCATCCGCGACCCTGACAAATGCATCCTTTGCGGGAGGTGCATCAGGGTTTGCGAAGAGGTGATGGGCATCTCCGCCATCGACTTTATCAACAGGGGCAGCCGGACACTGATCGGCACCGCCTTCAACAGGGGGTTGAACACCTCCAGCTGTGTGAACTGCGGACAGTGTATCATGGTATGCCCGACAGGCGCCCTGACGGAGAAAAACCATTTTGCCGGCATCAGCGAAGCCATCCAGGACCCTGACAAGACAGTGGTTGTTCAATACGCACCGGCTATTTCCGTATCGCTGGCCGAGGCCTTCGGCATGGATGCCGGTAAAGACATCAATGGCATCCTGAACGCTGCACTTCGAAAGATCGGCTTCGACACTGTTTTCGACACCACCTTTTCGGCCGACCTCACCATCATGGAAGAGTCGGCCGAACTGATCGGACGCATCCGGGAGGGCGGCACCCTGCCCATGTTCACCAGTTGCTGCCCGGGATGGATCAAGTATGCGGAAGAGTTCGCCACCGATTTCCTCCCGAACCTTTCCTCCTGCAAGTCGCCCCAGCAAATGATGGGAGCCATCATAAAAAGCTATTATGCGGAATTGGAAGGACTTAAACCTGCCAACATCTATTCGGTCTCTGTCATGCCATGCACCGCCAAGAAGTTTGAAGCGCAGCGCAGGGAGATGACACACGAAGGCATCTCGGATGTGGATGCCGTGCTTACAACCCGTGAGCTTGCCGACTTCATAAAGATGCACGGCGTCGACATCCACAAGCTGGAGCCCGAAACAGCCGATTCGCCCATGGGTTTCCGGAGCTCTGCGGGGAAACTCTTCGGCGCTTCCGGGGGAGTGATGGAAGCAGCCCTCCGGACAGCCTATGCCAAACTCACCGGAAAGGAACTGGTAAAATTCAGGATCCCCGAAGTACGGGGGATGGCCGGCAGGAAAGAGGCCCGCATCGGGATCGGCGACATGGAGATCGGGGTGGCCGTGGTAAGCGGAATAGGCAATGCCAAAATATTGCTTGACGAGATCAGGAACGGGAGAAACGACCTTCACTTCATTGAAGTGATGGCCTGTCCGGGCGGCTGCATCGCCGGAGGAGGCCAAAGGATCGGTGCCGGCAGGGAAGCCATCATGGCCCGGATGGGCAGCCTTTACAACATCGACGACAAGGAGACCATTAAAGTATCGCATAGAAATCCCGACGTCAGGGCATTATACGACTGCTACCTGGGAGCGCCCTGCGGGCACAGGAGCCATGAGCTGCTCCACACCTCCTACCAGGCAAGGGAAGTAATGAAATAGAAAGAAACAGCAATGATAACCTCAGCAAAAGTATGAAGACAGACAACAGGCAGCGGCAACTGGTATTCACCGTCAGGGACAGGTGCCGGATGTGCTTTACCTGTGTGCGTGAATGCCCGGCCAAGGCCATCAGGATACTGAACGGGCAGGCCGAGGTCATCAGCGAACGCTGCATCGGTTGCGGAAACTGCGTAAAAGTTTGCAACCAGGGCGCCAAAGTCTTCATCGACACCACTGAAGCAGTAAGGGCCTTGCTGAGCCAAAACAAAGAAGTGATCGCCATACTGGCCCCCAGCTTTCCGGCCGAGTTCAAGGACATTGAAAGGCCCGCTGCCGTAGCCGGCATGATCAGGGCGCTGGGCTTCGGCAAAGTCATCGAGGTATCGTTCGGAGCCGACCTGGTGGCCCGTGAATACAGCAAGCTGATGAACAACAGGAACGGGAAGCGGTATATCTCTTCCGATTGCCCCGCCATTGTCAGGTATATCGAATATTACCACCCGGAACTTGCCAAATCCCTTGCACCCATTGTATCGCCCATGGTGGCCACTGCCAGGATGATCAGAAAATTATACGGCAAACAGGCAACGATCGTTTTTATCGGCCCCTGCATCGCCAAAAAAGCAGAAAGCAATGAGGTTGATGAGGCCCTTACATTCAAGGAGCTGCGGCAGATGTTCAGCGAAAACCATATTGGCCCCGAAAAGGATGACGGCCTGGGTTTCGACCCGCCCGCTTCAGGAAAAGGTGCGGTATTCCCCGTGAGCCGCGGACTGCTGCAAACTACCCGTCACACCGACGACATCTGCGAAGGCAATGTGCTCGTAGCCGAAGGAAAAGAAAACTACCGCGAGGCCATCAAGGAGTTCGAAAAAGGACTGATCAAAAGCCAGCACCTCGAACTGCTCTGCTGCCACGGCTGCATTATGGGACCCGGCATTTCCTGCCAGGGGAAGAAATTTGAACGCACCCTGCGCGTAAGCAACTATGCAAAGGACAAACTCAGCACCCTCGACCTGGAAAAATGGGAACAGGATATGGAGGACTTTGCCGGGCTCAACCTCGGGCTAAGCTTCAGCCCGAGCGACAGAAGGGCATATGTACCCGACGAAGAAAAGATAAGGGAGATCCTCGTCAGGCTGGGTAAAATAAACGAGCAGGACCATTTGAACTGCGGCGCCTGCGGCTATGACACCTGCCGCGAGCATGCCATTGCCATCTACGACGGACTGGCGGAAGTGGAGATGTGCCTGCCCAATACCATCGAAAAGCTGCACCGTTCGGTGAGCGAACTTAACGCAAGCAATGAAAAGCTCGCCAATACGCAGCAGGCGCTCAGGCAGTCGGAAAAACTGGCCCACATGGGCCAGCTCTCGGCAGGCATCGCCCATGAACTGAACAATCCGCTCGGGGTCATCACCATGTACAGCAACATACTGAAGGATGAAACCCCGAAAGACAACCCCATATACGAAGACCTTGACCTGATCGTACAGCAAACGGAAAGATGCAAGCATATCGTTGGCGGACTGCTCAACTTTGCCAGGAAAAACCAGGTAAAGCTCATCGAAACAGATATGAAGGAATTCCTGGAGAACAGCATCAGCAGCATTCTTCACAATGGCTTGACAGAAGTGGAACTGGATGTGCAAACCGGTGACACTTTGGCCTGCATAGACCGTGAACAGATGATGCAGGTGGTAACCAACCTCGAAAAGAATGCCGTTGAAGCCATGCCCGAAGGGGGGATACTGAAAATCACCCTCGGAGGCGATCAGGAAAACATCAGCATCGGCATCAGCGACACCGGCATCGGGATACCCCGCGAAAACATGGAAAAACTGTTCACTCCCTTTTTCACCACCAAGGAAGTTGGCAAAGGGACCGGGCTGGGGCTTCCGCTGGTATACGGGATCGTTAAAATGCATAGGGGCAGGATCAGCGTAGAATCGAATACCGACCCTGCTGAAGGTCCCACAGGAACAACATTTACAATCACTTTGCCGAGAGGCAGATAAATACAGGAGATACTGACATGAACGAAGAAAAGAAAAAAATCCTCATCATCGACGATGACATCGATTACCTGGGCCAGGTAGAGATGCAGCTCAAGAGCATGGGCTTTGAAACCATCACGGCCAACAGCCAGAAGGAAGGCGAAAAGCTGATGGAAGAATCGGCGCCGCATCTGGCCATCATCGACCTCATGATGGAAAACAAAGACAGCGGCTTTATCCTGAGTTATAAGTTGAAGAAAAAGTTCCCCGACATGCCCATCATCATCGCTTCGGCCGTCACAGCCGAAACCGGGATGAACTTCGGGCTGGAGACCGAGGACGACAAAAACTGGATCCATGCCGACAAATTCCTGGAAAAAGGGATCAGGAAGGATCAACTGGAACGTGAGATCAGAAAATTGTTAAAAATGTAAACCAAACGATCATGGCCGAATTAAAAGTACTGGTAGTGGATGACGAGCCCGGCATCAGGTCGGGGATCAACAGGATATTGCGGAATTACAGCGTTGGCTATCCGTTCATGGAGGAAGACTTCAGCTTCCGGCTTACCGATGCAGGGACCGGCGAGAAGGCGATAGAGATCCTGCATGCGGACAAGCCCGACATCATCCTCCTCGACAATAAGTTGCCGGGTATGGACGGCATCGAGGTGCTCGAATATATCAACAAGAAAGGCATCGATGTGCAGGTGATGATGATCACCTCCTATGCCTCGCTCGACCTCGCCGTAAAGGCCACCCATAACGGTGCCTATAATTTCGTGCCCAAGCCTTTTACCCCCGAAGAACTAAGGGCCGCGATGGACAACATCACCAAGCATCTTTTCCTGAAACGGATGACCCGGCAGATGAAACAGGCCGGCAAAGAGGTGCGGTTCCAGTTCCTCTCGGTATTGTCGCATGAACTAAAATCCCCCATCAACGCCGTTGAAGGGTACCTCAACATCATGAAAGACAAACAGGTGGGTGACAATATCGATGATTATGGCAGCATGATCGACCGGTCGATCGAACGGCTGAAAGGCATGCGGAACCTGATCATGGACCTGCTGGACCTGACCCGTATCGAATCGGGGAAAAAACAACGGCATATAAAGAATACGGACCTGGTGCAGCTTGCCCGTCTGGCCATGGACACCATTGAGCCGATGGCCATACAGCGCAATGTCAGGGTTTATCTCGACGCCCCCGAAAAACTTGATTTCAGGGGAGATGAGGATGAAATCGAGATCATCTTCAACAACCTTATATCCAATGCTGTAAAATACAACAAAGAAGGCGGTGAAGTCAATATTTCCCTCAGGGAGCAGTCCCGGGGCGTGAGCATCAGGGTGCAGGATACCGGTATCGGGATGAGCGCAGAGGAACTGAAAAGCCTCTTCGGCGAATTCGTCAGGATAAAAAATGCAAAGACCCGGAACATCACCGGCAGCGGCCTGGGCCTGTCCATCATCAAAAAGATCATTGAAAACAATTACGGCGGCGAAATAAAGGCTGAAAGCATCCCGGATCAAGGAAGCACCTTTAGCGTTAGGCTGATGCCTGCCTGAAACGGCATATAAAACAAGGAACGAACCCCTGACACCAACGGCCATGAAATTTACACCCGAAAAATATGCGATCAGCGACGAGCCCATGAAGCCTTTCATTGACCCGGCCGAAATTGAGCAGTATCTGGCTGCCGCCAATACGGAACCCGCGGAGGTAAGGCGGATCATTGGCAAATCGCTGGCCAAAAAGCGGCTTTCGCTGCCTGATGTGGCAACATTGCTCCAGACCCGCGACCCGGAGTTGATCGAAGAGATCAGGGAAGGTGCCAGGCAGTTGAAAAAGCAGGTTTACGGCGACCGCATCGTGCTCTTTGCCCCGCTGTACATCGGAAACAAATGCACAAACAACTGCAAATACTGTGGTTTCCGTGCATCCAACAAAGAAGCTGTACGCAAGACCCTCAGCCGCGAAGAACTCATCATGAATGTAGAAGCGCTGGAGGATGAGGGGCAGAAACGGCTGATACTGGTTTACGGCGAGCATCCCGATTACACACCTGAATACATCGCCGGCAATGTTCGCACCGTATACGGCGTTCGAAAGGGCAAGGGAGAGATCCGCAGGGTGAATATCAATGCCGCCCCCCTCGAAATTGAAGGATACAGGATCGTTAAGGATGCCGGCATCGGCACCTACCAGGTCTTCCAGGAGACCTATCATCCGGAAGCATATGCAAGATATCATCCCGGCGGGAAAAAAAAGGACTACAATTACCGGCTCACCGCCCTGGACCGCGCGCAGGAAGCCGGACTCGACGATGTGGGCATCGGAGCGCTGCTGGGCCTGTACGACTGGCGGTTTGAAGTGATGGCACTGGTAAGGCACACCAATCACCTGGAGGCCTGCTACAATACCGGGCCACATACCATCTCTTTTCCCCGCCTGCAGGATGCATCATCCTTCCGCATCGACAAAAGGTACAGCGTGAGCGATGAAGACTTTATCAGGCTGGTAGCCGTCCTGCGGCTGGCCGTTCCCTATACCGGCATGATCCTTACGGCCCGCGAAAGTGAAGAGATCCGAAGAGCAGTGATGCAATTCGGCTGCTCACAGATCGATGCCGGCACCAAACTGGAGATCGGGGCCTATGCAGCTAAGGCCGGCGACAAACAAAATCTCGATAAAGAACAATTCTTCATCCACGACACGCGCAGCCTGGCACAGGTAACCGGAGAACTGCTGGAGCAGGGATACCTGCCGTCGTTTTGCACTGCCTGTTACCGGAAGGGAAGGACGGGTGAGCATTTTATGGAGTTTTCGGTACCGGGATTCATCAAAAGGTTTTGCACCCCCAACGCCATCCTCACCCTGGCCGAATACCTCGAAGATTATGCCGGTGAAGAACAGGCAGCAAAGGGGTGGAAGATCATTGACAGCAACATGGAGAACGGCATGGACAAAAAAATGAGCAATGAACTCGGTAAAAGATTGTCGCGTATCAGGGCCGGTGAACGCGACCTGTACTTCTGAGCAGGACATGATATGGACAAGGCCATTGACATAATAAAAAACAAAACAGCAGAAAAGGAAGGACTCATCCACCTGCTGCGCACCGGCAACCCGGATGAGCGTAGCGCCATTTTTGCGGCTGCCCGCCGGGCAATGCTTGATAATGCCGGTTGTTCGGTGAGCCTGCGCGGACTGATCGAGCTTTCGAACATCTGCAGCAAGAACTGCTACTATTGCGGCATCAGATCCGGCAACCGGACCGTTAACCGTTATCTTCTCGACAGCCAAAGTGTTATGGAAGCAGCTGTTTATGCCTGGCGTCAGGGCTTTGGCTCCATTGTGATACAGAGCGGCGAACGCAGCAACCGCGCATTCACCAGCCATATTACCGGGTTGCTTGAGCAGATCGGAAAAAGCTGCCGTCATGAATTGGGCATCACCCTCAGTTGCGGAGAACAGCAGGAAGCCGTATACCGCGAATGGCTGGAAGCAGGAGCGCAAAGGTACCTGCTGCGCATGGAAACCAGCGACCCGGCCCTCTACCAGAAACTTCATCCAAACACTACATCACACAGCTTCAGCAAACGCATGGACGCGCTCAGGACATTGCAGCGGCTGGGCTATCAGACCGGTACGGGGGTGATGGTCGGGCTTCCCTTCCAGGGGGTGGAGCAACTGGCCGGAGACCTGCTTTTCATGAAGGAAATCAACATTGACATGGTTGGGATGGGTCCGTATATTCCCCACCCGGATACGCCCCTGTTCCGATATCGTGACGAGATACCGGATGCCGCCTCCAGGCTTGAGCTCAGCCTGCGCATGATCGCACTGCTGCGCATCATGATGCCCGACATCAATATTGCCGCATCCACTGCCATGCAGGCCCTGGACGAACGCGGAAGGATCAGGGCCATTGAAGCAGGGGCCAACGTTTTTATGCCAAACCTCACCCCTGCCTCCGAAGCCTCCAATTATATATTGTACGAAGGAAAACCCGTGGCAGGCGACATGGCAGCGGACATCCTGGCCGGGTTTGAACGGGAAACAGCAGCACTCGGGCTGAAGGTAAACTACGGGCAGCAGGGCAATTCGAAACATTACCACAGGCGCATGGCTGCCATCAAAAACCAGGCATTATGAAACCTGCGCGCCCTTATACACATACGAAAAGCAGAAGACCGCGCAAGGCTATTATTGCAATGCAAAATTGAAAATAATGATGAAAAAAGGAAGAGAGAACAAACCCCATATCGGGATCTTCGGCAGGCGGAACAACGGTAAAAGTTCCTTTATCAATGCCATCAGCGGGCAGGAAACCGCCATCGTTTCCAACACGCCGGGCACCACCACCGATCCGGTCAGGAAATCGGTTGAGATTTTTGGCATCGGCCCCGCCATTCTCATCGACACGGCCGGTATCGACGACCACGGCGACCTGGGAGCGCTCCGCATCAGGAAAAGCCTTCAGGTGATAAAAACCATCGACCTGGGCATCATCATCATCACAGCCAACAAGCTGGGGAAATATGAAGAACAACTCGCAGAACAATTCCGTAAGTTCGAAGTACCCTTTCTTTTCGTCCACAATAAATCGGATGAAGAAAGCCTGGCACCCACCACCGCAGCGCTCATCAGGGAGCAATACATGGCTGAGGTCATTGATTTCAGCAGCATCGCCCCCGGCGATACCAAAATACTGCTCAACAGCATCAGCAGTCATATGCCACGCACCGCCTATACCAGGCCTTCACTTCTGGACGGATTGATCGGGCCTGGCGATATTGTCATGCTGATCACCCCCATCGATCTTGAAGCCCCCGAAGGAAGAATGATCCTGCCGCAGGTACAGGCCATCAGGGATGTACTCGACCATGATGGCATCAACATTGTTCTAAAGGAAACGGAAGTAGAAACCTTCCTGAAGAAGACAAAGATCAGGCCGTGCCTGGCCATCACCGACAGCCAGGTTTTCGGGCGGGTAGACAAGATCCTGCCCCCCGACATCCCGCTGACCGGTTTCAGCATCCTGCTGGCCAGCCACAAGGGTGATTTCGGGGCATATCTTGCCGGGACACCGGAAATTGACAAACTGAAAGACGGCGACCGCGTTCTGATCCTGGAATCATGCACCCACCAGGTAAACTGCGACGATATCGGGCGGTATAAGATCCCGGCATGGATCAGCAGTCATTGTGGCAAAAAACTTGAATTCGACATTGTTGCCGGACTGGACGATTTCCCGCGGCCGGTAAATGAGTATGCACTACTGGTGCAATGCGGCGGCTGCATGATCACCCCAAAACAAATCAAGGGCCGCTTGCTTGAAGCCACGAAGGCAGGAGTGCCGGTAACCAACTACGGCATGGCCATTGCCTATACCCATGGCGTTTACCACCGGGCCATCAAGCCTTTTAACGGAAAATCAAGCCATTAGAAAAAATCTGTTGTCCCCCTTCGAAAAAACTTGCCTCATATCAGGTAATTTCCGATTTTTGGCATGCTTTTTTCAAACAGAAAATTAAACAACCAAACCTTTTAACCATGAAAAAAATCCTATTCTCAATTCTGCTTGCAGGTTTAATGCTGCCTTTGCTCAGTCAGGGCATCCACAACCTCGTTATCTTCACCGAGGAAGGTGAGCGTTTCCAGGTAGTGCTGAACGGCGTTTTACAGAATGCCGAACCCGAGACCAATGTAATGATCAGGGATCTGATCGCTCCCAGCTACAAGGTAAAGATCATTTTTGAAGACCAGATCCCCGATCTCGACAAAACCATTTATTTCCTGGAGGGAAGTTCGCAGGACACTTACTCCATCAAGCCAAACCGCAAAGGAGAATATGTGATGCGGCCGCAGAACTCGGTCCCGCTGGAACAGGCACCACCACCCCCGCCCAACCAGGTTGTGCATGTTTATTCCACCACCCCGCCTCCGCCCTCATCGGTTACGGTGGTAGAAACCACAACCCATCACGACCAGGTCCCCGGAACATCGGTAAATGTAAATGCCAATATGAGCGGCATGAACATCAACATGAACATCAATGATGCGCATGTCAGCAGCAGCAGCACAACAACAACCACAACCACCCATACCAGTGGAACCGTGGTGGAACAGGTATACGTGCTGCCGGGCTACGACGGATATTACGGCTGCCCCTACCCCATGTCCGATGCCGACTTCCAGATGGCCAAACGGTCGATCGAGAGCAAGTCTTTTTCCGACAGCAAGGTGACCATGGCCAAGCAGATCATCAACAGCAACTGCATGCTCACCTCGCAGATATACCAGATCATGGAGCTCTTCAGCTTTGAAGACGACCGCCTTGAGATTGCCAAGTACGCATATGGCTCCACGCTTGATGTAGGGAACTATTACAGGGTGAACGATGCCTTCACCTTTGAATCGAGCATTGAAGAACTTGATGAATACATCAGAAGTTATCACAGATAGATTTCTGTTTGACATAATGATAAGGCCGGCATATGAAATGCCGGCTTTTTTTTTTAACTGCATAGAACCTGGCATTTTTTTTATACTTTTGGTACCACAAACCCCTTAATACAAATAAACATGAAAAAAACCTTACTTTTTTTGCTTGCTGCAACATTCGCATTATTCACCTATGCACAGCAGTCAGGCCAGTTTAAGGTAACTGTGGGAGAACATTCTGCCCCGCAGAACAATGAGCAGGTACCTTCCCTAAGCAGCCCTGCCCCCACTGTAAAACCACCCATCCCCGACATCACCGCAGGATCATCCTCCAAGGCGGTTGTGATCAGGGAGATTGGCAACTCAGGCAATGCCTGGGGACTTTCTTCAGGCGGCCGCACCTTTCTTTGGGCCAACAATGACATCAGCAGTGTGGCCTTTATGCACCGTTCGCTGACACCGGGCAGCGGATATCTTTCCTATGATGTTTCGACCGACAATGGCGAAAGTTGGGAAGTTGACCAGGAAGTATGGGATCCTGCCAATTACCCCCTGGGAGCATCCCTCGGTGCTGCGCGCTATCCACAGATCGTGATCTACAACCCTGAAGGCAATACCGATCCCGACAATGCCATCATGTCGTTCTTTGCCCCCATCCTTGACCAGAGCAACGGCGCAAGCTGGGGCGGCTACGGTATGGGCACCAACCCCTTAACCGCTGTGAACCCCACAACGCCAACCACCATGGGCACACCATCCCCGGGCGGCGATTACCTTTACAGCGTGCCGGATGCCTTCCATATTACCACCGCAGGAAAAGCCATTTGCTATGAGCCTTCGCTGGTAGAAGGCCTCTTTGCCAATTATACCGGTTTCCTGGTATATACCTCCGGTTATTATGATGAAGGCAGCATGCTTTTTGACTATGAGCAGGACCTGATCAGTTTTGACATTACAGGCGGCGGAGACGGTGTGACCATCCCGACGCAGAAGATCGCCTTCCATCCCGACGGGCAAACCGGCTACATGGCCATGCTCAGCAACAACGGCGAAAACGACCTGGCCGAGGGTGCCTATTACCCCATCCTTTTCAAGACCACCAATGGCGGCGACGACTGGGACGGACCCTATACCGTACAACTGGGCGGCCCCGATGGCCTCCCTGCCGTGCTGAATTACCTGACCGATGATCTTCTTGAAATGCTTTACGAACCGCCCGTCCCCGCCAGGGATGAGCTGCTCTTCACCACCGCCTTTGACATGGCCCTGGCCGTCGACATGAACGGCAACCCGCACCTCAGCTTTGTGGTCGGGCTTGGCAGCGGCGAATGGAGCATCTACACCTCCATCGAAGGACTTCCGGGCACCGGTGGCATGATCGCCCTGATCCATGCAGCTTCCTATGACGGCATGAACACCTGGTTTGCCGATACCCTGACCCTCCCCCATACCTTTAGGGGAGTATTCCCAGGTAGCACCGGCAGCGACCTCTCCGAAGACCTGCGCCCGTACATCGCCACAACACCCGATGCCACCAAGCTTTTCTTCTCGTGGCAGAATACCAATATAGAAAATGTTGACGATAACGTTGCTCCCGATATCTACTGCAGGGGCTACAGGGTTGCCGATATGAAATACACCCAGATGTATAACGTAACCGCCTTTACCACCATCATGTGGCAGGCATGGTGCGCCACCGGTTCATATTATGTATTTGACGACGGGGCCGGAAACTACGAAATACCTTTCGTGAGTCAGTTAATGGATCCCGACAACAACATCGCACCCGTTCAGTTCAGGTATGTCGATAACTTTGTGATCACCGACGCTGACTTTACCATTGTCGGCACGCCTGAAGTTGAAGAGAAAGTGATCAACATCTCCAACAACTTCCCGAATCCGTGCAGCGACATCACCCATCTGGATATGACCCTCACGGAGCCCGCCAACGTCAGGCTGGAGATCAGCAACCTGATCGGACAAAAGGTAAAGACCATTCAATACGGATCATTTACCAATGGCAAACACAAACTTACGATCGATGTGAGCGACCTTAACAGCGGCATCTACATCTATACCCTGACAACCGGCCACGATGCCGCCTCAGGCAAGATGGTCGTGAACTAAGGCCTGTTTAACATATAATCCTTAAAAAGGCTTCGGTCCCGCAAGAGACTGAAGCCTTTTCTTTTAAACAGCCTCATCTTTATCAACAAATTATCAACACAGCCAACCTCATCGGGAAAAAACCCGTAGTTTTATTTTTTTATCATTCCAAAAACAAAAAACAACCTAAATGGGGGGCATTTTCGGCAGCATCTCGACAGACAATTGCGTTACCGACCTTTACTACGGAACCGATTACCATTCACACCTGGGGACCCGCAAGGGCGGGATGGCCGTGATCAACAGCATTGGGATCAAACGCAGTATCCATAACCTTGAAAACTCCTACTTCAGGACAAAATTTGAAGGCGAGCTCAATGATTTTTCGGGGCGGAGCGGTATTGGCGTGATCAGCGATTTTGAAGCACAGCCCATCATCATGAAATCGCACCTGGGCGAGTTTGCCATCGTAACGGTAGGCAGGATCGTCAACATCGACGAACTTACGCAAAGAGCATTCAATCAGCGGCGCACCTTTTCGGAAGTAAGCCCCGAAGGCACCAATGCCACTGAACTGGCAGCCATGCTGATCTGCGAGGAAGAAAGCATTGAAAAAGGGATTGAGAATGTTTTTGACAAGGTAAAAGGATCCTGCAGCATGCTCGTTTTAACCGCCAAAGGTGTTTATGCCGCCAGGGATAAGGCAGGAAGGACCCCCCTTGTTTTGGGAAAGAAAGACGGGGCCTATGCTTTCGCATCCGAAACCACCGCCTTTTCGAACCTTGGTTTTGAAACCGAACATTTCCTCGGCCCCGGCGAAATCGTGCTGGCTACCGCCTCAGGCTGGGAACAGATGAAAAAACCATTTGAGCGGATGCAGGTCTGCGCTTTTCTCTGGGTTTACTACGGATATCCCAGTTCATCCTTTGAAGGCATTAATGTGGAAGACTGCCGTTATCGCTGCGGTGCTGCGCTGGCAAGGAACGACGATATCACACCCGATTTTGTTTCGGGCATCCCCGATTCAGGCATTGCCCACGCCGTGGGATACTCGAACGAAAAAAAAATTCCGTACAAAAGGGCTTATGTGAAGTACACCCCTACCTGGCCACGCAGCTTTATGCCGCAAAACCAGGAAGTGCGCGAGCTGGTGGCACGCATGAAGCTTATTCCCGTAAAGGAACTCATCCATGACAAAAGGATCGTTTTCTGCGACGACAGCATTGTGCGGGGAACCCAGTTTAAAGACAATGTAAAGGTGCTTTTCCGTTTCGGCGCCAGAGAAGTACACATCAGGCCAGCCTGTCCCACCCTTATCTTCCCCTGCGAATTCCTCAACTTTTCGCGTTCACGTTCAACCCTTGACCTTGCCGGGCGCAAAGCCATCATGGCGCTTGAAGGAGTTGAGGACAAGCATCTCGGCGAATACGCAAAGGCAGGTACAGCGCGTCATCAAGCCATGGTCGAATCCATCAGGAAACGGATCGGGGTCAGCAGCCTGCAATACCAGAAACTTGACGACCTGGTATCCGCCATCGGACTGCCCAAAGAACGGCTCTGCACCCATTGCTGGGACGGAAGCAGCTCGTTTTAGCCTGCAGCGATCATTTACACATCCCCGGCAAGTTCCCGCCGCCATTTAACGGAAGCCATCACTGTTAAATAAATGTTAAATATTTGACAAGCGGCCATCATCCTTTTATATTTGAGCATTTAAATACTTATTTACTATATTATGAAGGTAAAACTACTGATCAGCATTATTATCATCAGCCTGTCCATGCCGGGCCATTCGCAATTATTTCAGCAGCATTTCCAGAGCAGCATGCGGCATTTCCATGAAGTATTCAACTTGCAGTTACCGGGCAGCAATGGCGACCTGGTAGTGGCAGGCAATTCGTTCAACGGATCCCTGCAGGAGCCCTTCATTGAAGTGTTGCGGATCAACGAAACCGCCGGGAACCCGGTTTGGAGGACCGTTCTCCACGACCCCGGAGCTGTTTACGAGGATCTCAGGGCATTTGACATGACCCATTACCTGTCGGGGAATGACCCGGTGATTGCTTTTACCGGTAGTGTCAGCATCGCCGACACCAATTACGCATTTATTGCCCGAATCGACGGAAACGGATTATTCACCGATGCAGCCTATTACCATGATATCGTGCCGGGTGCAATCCATTCGCAGGGACTGAGCATTATATACTCACAGCAGGGTTTTGTGGTGGGTGGTTATGCCAGCATGGATTACGATCACGGCACGAATGACCCAAAGCACGGCTTCGTGATGAAAGTGGACGACAACCTGGTGCCTGTCTGGACAAAAGTGATCCACACCAATTACCCGAACGCCTCCAGTGACTACGATATGGTTTCGGATGTACTGGAAACCGCCGACGGATATTTTGTCAGCGGCAGTGTAACCAGCATGCCCCTGTTCACCCAGCAGGCCGTTATGGCGCTGAAATACGACTTTAACGGCAACCTGCTTTGGGACAATTCATATTATGTCGGCAACAGCCGGGACGTGGGCGTTGATTCGTGGTACGATATCGTTGCTGACGAGATATACCTTTTGGCAAATTATTCCGTATCGCATTATTTTGGCGTGAGCGTTTTTGACAATGCCACGGGTGTGATAGACCCTTCGCGCAGCTGGCGGGCTTTCGACTGGGACTACCTCGACCGTTACGGCTTCACGATCATGGAATCGAAGCAGGACTCCAACCTGGTGGTGGCCGGATACATGCGCGACGGCACTTACACTGATGAATCCGGCAACATGGTTTACGCCCAGAGCCTTCCATTCACATATGAATTTAACAAAAGCAGCGGTGCCCAGGCCGGAGTAAATTATTATTATCATGTGCCCTATACGGAGCCCGGATTTTCAGACTATTTCGATTTTTGGTTTTTCCAGATGCCATTGATCTATTATCCCGCAATGGCTCTGAAGCTAAACAACAATGAAGGCTACTTCATTTCCGGTTACAGGACCGACTCCATTGGCGGATATACAGAAACGGAACTGATCAAAACTGACAGCATGCACAGGAATTCCTGCGGCTTATCACCGCTCATTTTACAACATGAGCAAGTGCAGCCGAATTACGTACCTGCCGACACCTTCAGCACCACACCCGGCCATCAGTTGTTTGTACTGACCAACATGCCTTATGAATACATTTTGACTGAAACCTGTCCTGTGGCATCTTCCTGCAGTTGTGATTCGCTTGCAAAGGATGTTGCCGAAGGCTTTGCTTATGTAACAACGGGCTTGTCGATCGACCTCAAGCCCTTATCGCTGGATGACGAATGCGACAGCGTATATTGGGATTTCGGTGACGGGCATACGGCTGTTTCGCAGGGCAATCAGCAGGTATCGCACACCTATGCCGGGGCAGACAGTTATCTTGTATGCATGACCGTGACACGTTATGAGAGTGCCGCCGATCAGTGCACTGATTCGATCTGCACCCTGATCGACATCAGCAGCGGAGTGGGAATAGGCGAGGCGCAAGAAGACGGGATCAGAATATACCCAAACCCTGCCAGGGATAAGTTTTTCGTTGAGGCGGACGATCCTGCTTACTTAGCGGCTTACCGGCTCTACAACAGCATGGGCGTGGAAGTTATGTCAGGCCGCCCGGCATCAGTGCCCTTGTTGGTTGATATCAGCAGCCTGAAAGCAGGCATTTATTTCCTCAGGGTTGAATATAGTGACCGTATGTTTGTGAGAAAGGTCTTCATAGAATAGAAATACCTTTATGGCTTCGGGCATTGGGCCGGGTGGCCCAATGCCCACTTGTATTCAGAAGTTTTTCCCGGCTGATTTATAAAATTATTCTTGCCGATAAGAATTAGTTTTTATACTTTTGCACCTCCCAAATAATGCAGGTGCCGGATAGTGGCTTCCGGATTCATTTGGAAACAATAAAGTTCAGGAGAGATGGGTGAGTGGCTTATCCCGAGTGCTCGGGATGCTAAACTGCCAGGCTCTCCGGGGAAAAAGTAAAAAACCACTGGAGAGGTGGGTGAGTGGCTGAAACCAGCAGTTTGCTAAACTGCCGTACTCGAAAAGGGTACCGGGGGTTCGAATCCCCCCCTCTCCGCGAAAACCTCGCAATTCACTAAAAGCCAGTAAATTACAGAGACTGGCAAAGCAAGACGGGTCAAAATCGGGTCAAAACAAAATCGTGCCTTATCCAAGTGCTAATCAGACTTATAAGGCATGAGAAATACCTTTAATATTTCAGACGTGTTAGAATATATTCCGGCAAGCCTGCATGAGAATAAAGAATGGACCATTGTGTTTTACGCAAAGGATCCGCAATCGGATAAACTTCGCCGGAAAAGGATGAAGATTAACAAGGTCAAGGGCATAAGGGAAAGAAGGATTGTAGCCAAAAAGATGATCATGAGCATCAACCGAAAGCTGGAACAGGGCTGGAATCCTTTCATTGAAGCGGAAACTGCGAGGAATTATGAAACCCTGGAGAACGCATTGCGCGCATTTGAAAGGGATAAAAGGGATCTGCGTCCCGATTCCAAAAGAACCTATGAAAGCGAGGTAAGGTTCATCAGGAAATACATGCAAGAGAAAGAAATGAACGATAAGTATGCCATCGCCTTCGACAAATACGATGCCCTTGATTACATGGAGCAATGCTGGAACAAAAGGCAAATAGGGGCAAGAAGGTACAATAACATATTGAGTTTCTGCAGGGGCTTATTCAATTGGATGGTCGAAAAAAGGTACATTAAGGAGAACCCGTTCAATGGCCTGAAAATGAAAAAGGAACAGTCCAAGATCAGGGTGATGGACATAGAGGAAGCAGACAGGAAAAAGATCAGGGAATACCTGATTAAAAAGAACCGGCCTTTTTTCGGGATCATGATGTTCGCTTTTCATTCTTTATTACGACCAAAGGAAATTACGTATATCAAAATTGGGGACATAGATTTGAAGCGCCAGGTAGTGACCGTAAAAGCAGATGTGGCAAAAAACCATAATACCAGGCATGCCACCATACCTGATGTTATGATTCCTCTGATAAAGGAATTGATTGAAGATATTGACGCATCCAGGAAAAACTGGTTTTTGTTTTCGATGGATT
>CAYOLA010000163.1:0-3744 GCA_964404735.1 uncultured Bacteroidales bacterium | reverse complement strand
ATGCGGGCACTCCCCAGGGAAGGGCGTTGACATGCTGGCCGGGGGCCGGGCGGTACTCCTGAACTTCTGCTATATATTGAGCAAAAGGACGATGGATGAGCGCCAGGAAAAACAGGCATGTAAGCAGTATCCTTCTGATCACTGCCGCTTTACCGGATGATGAGCTTTTGCACTGCAAGGTCGTGGCCATGATAGATTTTGATTATGTAAACGCCCGCCGGCAGGTTGCCAACATCGATGCCACTGCCGGGGCGGTAGTTTTCGTTATAAAAAACCCGTTCGCCATTCATATTGAAAATGCCAATGCCGGCAACGGCTATTCCCGGTGCATCAAGCCTGAAAAGGCCGGATGCGGGGTTGGGGTATACCGACCATGACATGGCAGCCCCGACCATATCCCCAATGCCGGCACTGGCGGGTACAACATGCAGGTTGTCGATACAAAAATAAGCAGGCGTGTTCATGCCAAACATTCCCGTATCGCTTGACGCAAGCATGAACGCAAGGCTGTCGACCTTTCCCAGCCCGCTGAGTTCTATCCATTCCCAGCCTTTTACAATATAGTCATCCTCATTATTGGAAAACCGGTAATCGGCCAGGAAGAATTCAACCGTTTCCGTTTGATTTCCATCCAGGTAACCCCATATGATCAGTTTGAAGTAGTCGGGGTCATCCCCGCTCTCTCCCCCGAATTTCTTCGAAAAATCATCGCCAAATTCCATGGCCAGTGCGGCATAGGTGGTATTGGTAACATAGAGGCCCCTGACCAGGTGCGGCATCGAATCGGTAAAGCTTACGGGTACTGCGAGCATTTCCATGGTCCCGAAATCGGTAGGGACAAACGCCACGGCATAGTTCGTTCCTCCCGAAGCCACGGTGTCGTAGCCTGCGGCAATAATGGCACTGTACTGATTCATCCACCCGGCGGTGCTGTCGTCGGCCATGTTGGAAAAGGCCCAAAAGCTCCACGACTGCCAGTCGGGATCGTAAGTGTTGGGGAAGCTGGCCAGGCCCGACTGGAAGCCGCCCGTCATGTCGGAACCGTTCCACCAGGAATTTGCTTCCAGCGGAAGATTTTCAAAGTCGGAAACGATATCATCCTCCGCCCAGGTTTGGGCATTCAGCAGCCCGGTGCCGAATGCCACGGCAATCAATAAAGCGCAAACATTTTTCATGTCGTTGGTTTTAAAATTATTAAAAAAACAAAAAATGTTTGATTTTGCAGCAGCCGATGCCCATTGCGGGCTGTGGAAGTATCGTTCGACAAGCATCCTGTTCTCCGCAGGCTGCAAAATCATGTTAACACTGGCAGGTTTTCTGACTTACTCCCCTTTTCAACGCCTTCCCATCCTATTCGGGCAGACAGTGACATCATGTTGAAAAGCATTGGAGATCACAGCAGCGGGAACTGTTGCCGGGTTTCACGGCATTCCCTCGTGGCCCCGTCACCGACGGGACACCAATGTCATCACAAATATACAATAATTACTTGCACAGCTATTTTTTTTGCAGGTAATTTTCCGGGTGGCCGGATGGCAATTTTTCGCCGGCAGGGGATGTTATCCGGAAAATGTTGTAAATTGCAGGCAGGCAAATTTAAACAAAAATGCTATGATGAACGGGGGTTTCACTTCACTTGACTACATAATTTTCGGGCTTTACGCGATTGTCATCCTTTCTGTAGGGCTGTGGGTATCGCGTGGCAAAAAGGGCGTAAAAAAGACGGCGCAGGATTATTTTCTGGCCGGAAAAAGTTTGCCCTGGTGGGCCATCGGCGCCTCGCTGATCGCGGCAAACATTTCGGCGGAACAAATGATCGGCATGTCGGGTTCGGGCATGGCACTGGGGCTGGCCATTGCCTCCTACGAGTGGATGGCTGCGCTTACCCTGATCATTGTCGGCAAATATTTTCTTCCCATCTTCATCGAAAAGGGGCTGTATACCATTCCCGAATTCATTGAAAAGCGTTTCAGCACACATCTGAAAACCATCCTGGCTGTATTCTGGATCGCCCTGTTCATCTTCGTGAACCTCACTTCCGTGCTTTTTTTGGGTGGCAAGGCCCTTGACACCATCCTGGGTCAGGGCGACGGCAGCATGATCTTTCCGGCCATCGTTGCGCTGGCTTTGTTTGCAGCGGCCTATTCGCTTTACGGCGGTTTGGCGGCGGTGGCCTGGACGGACGTGATACAGGTGGCATTGCTGGTGATCGGCGGACTGATCACCACGGTGATCGCCCTGGGGCATGTCACCCCCGACGGCGGCATCATCAACGGCCTGAACCATGTTTATGATACGGCCGGAGACAAGTTTCACATGATCCTGAAAAAGGGGAACCCCGAGTTCATGAACCTGCCGGGCATTGCCGTGCTGATCGGCGGCATGTGGATCGCCAACCTATATTACTGGGGCTTCAACCAGTATATCATCCAGCGGACCCTGGCCGCAAAAAGCCTGCGTGAGGCGCAGCGGGGCATTGTCTTTGCCGCCTTTCTCAAGCTGCTCATCCCACTCTTCGTGGTGATCCCCGGCATCATTGCATTCGTGATGTTCTCGGAACCTTCAGGTACAGCCTACATTGAGGGTGCCCGGGAGGCCTTCATCAGGGCCGACGGAGGCATGAACTACGATAAAGCCTATCCATGGCTTATCAGCACCTTTATCCCGGCCGGGCTCAAAGGACTCGTGGTGGCGGCACTGGCAGCAGCCATCGTTTCCTCACTGGCCAGCATGGTGAACTCCACATCCACCATATTCACCATGGATATCTATAAGCCCTACCTGGCAAAGAAGAACGGAAAGAACAGGGAAGTGGCCGTTGGCCGCCTTGCCGCCGGAGCAGCCCTTTTCATCGCCATTTTCATGGCCCCCGCCCTGGGAAATATCGAACAGGCATTCCAGTATATTCAGGAATATACCGGTGTAGTAAGCCCGGGAATCCTGGCCGTGTTCATGATGGGGCTGTTCTATAAAAAGGCGACCAACAAGGGGGCCATCATCGGCGTGATCGCATCCATCCCCGTAGCCCTGGCGCTAAAGGTGCCGGCACTGGAACTGCCGTGGATGGACCAGATGCTCTATACCTTCCTCATCACCATGGTGGTGATCGTGTTCGTGAGCCTCTCGACCAACAAACTGACCGATGACCCGAAAGGCATCGTAGTGACCAATACCACTTTCAAAACGGGAAGGGCCTTCAACATCGCCGCCTATGCCATCTGCATCATCCTGGTGGCCCTGTATGCCATGTTCTGGTAAGCCCTCCGCCTGAAATCCCTCAGCCAGCGAGAGGTATCTGATTGCTTATAGCAAAACAGCCGGGTGCTCCCTCCCCCGGTGCCCGGGGTCGGGATGACCAGTTGTTGTTTATTGGCATTTGTGCGTGGGCTGACACGGCATTTCGCCCGTTTCGAGCCCGCCGGCGAGGTTTCTCCAAAATTTGAATATCGTTCATTCGTTCAATCGCGCAATCACATTGGCCTCCCCCGAGACCCCGGTGGTTAAATGGCTAAATGGTAATTCGCCTTTCGACTAAACAAATCACCGAATCAACAGTGTTTCAGTGCTTGCCCCGAAACCTCGGTGGCTAAAGGGTTTTCGCTAGCCGTGGAAAATGGACAATGAGCAATGCTGAATGGACAATCTTCCGCGCAGCGGAAGCTTCATTTCTCCCTGGAATTTCAGGTATGCAAAGGCGTAAAATCCCGAAAATTACAATTCATAACATCTTGTTTTACCGTAAAC
>CAYOLA010000162.1:0-20802 GCA_964404735.1 uncultured Bacteroidales bacterium | reverse complement strand
GATGTCTTCCTGCTTGTGGGCTTCGCTGCGCACCTTTACCGAAGTGCTGTTGCGTGCCCACTGCTGCAATTGTCCCAGCAGGGCGTTGTCGGGTGCGGTAAACATGACCCTGGCCACACCCTTGGCATCGGTCAGGGCGGTGGCCGATGAAAGGCTGCCGGCCTTCACGCCCCCCGACTCCTGAATGGAGAAGTGCAGCACCTCTCCCGGCAGCGGCCTGCCCGGCTCCTTGCTGTAGGGGATGTATTCGTAGAGGACGGCGGATATCTCCACCTGCGATTTTCCGTCGGGCAGTACATCCCTGGGGCTGGAAGAGGCTTTGATGGCAATATTCTTTTCCTTAACTTCTTCTATGGTGGCGGAGGTGGCAGTCCTGGCAACCCGAAAGCCCAATGCATCATGAGGAACGCCAGGCTTAAGGTAGCCTCTTGTAGATGACTCCAGATTATATTCAAGCCCTCCAAACCACCCCCCGCGCCTTACGCGGGCATGATAATGTGATTGCCTTCCTGTTGGATTTTCATATGGAGCGTCTTTGTAATAATCGGGATCATACCAGTCCCAGCACCATTCACCAACATTGCCCCCCATATCGTAAATTCCCAGTTCATTTGGCTTTTTCAGACCAACAGGCCAGGTACTGAAGCCTTCCATTTGATCATTGCGTGAATTTCTCTGGTACCAGGCAATTTCATCCGGATCATCTGAGCCGGGGTAGAGGTGCCCTTTTCCTGACTGTCCGCCTTTTGCAGCATACTCCCATTCGGCTTCAGTTGGCAGGCGGTATCCGTTCTTTGAAAAGTCGCAGGAAACCGAAACGACCATGCTGTCGCGCCCGAAGGTAATGGCGTAAGCTTCCTCAAGTCCTTCCATTTTGCTCTTTTTATTGCAAAATAAAACAGCTTCATACCAGGTAATCCACTCAACCGGCCGGTCATCACTCTGATATTTCGAGTTATTATATCCCATCACACTTATCCACTCTTTTTGCGTAACGGGAAATTTTCCGATGAGGAATGAAGAAACAAAAACTTCATGAACAGGACTGGCATCATGGGATTTTTCCTTACCCATCAAAAAGGTTCCGCCTTCAGCCATTACCATTTCAATTGATATTGATTGTGACTGAAGGGCACCGGAATATAACAGTATCGTTAAGGCAATAACTATGAGGATGTTGAAAAAATGATACGTTTTCATTATGAAGTGGTATTAATTATTTCATTCATTCTTTTACGCATCTTACTGAAAGAAAACTGTTTTCGTTCATTCCGCCCTGCAGGATCGCCGGATTACCTTTTTCGACCGATACACAGGCTGTCGTTCTGCGGGCGATGTTTGTGGACGACCACCAGTAGGCGGCCATTCCCTTTCCATGGAAGGGTTCAATGCTGCCGGGTGTCATCATCCCGCCAAAGGTCACGCTGAAGGTGGAGGAATCAGACTGTATCCTTCCTGCTGCCAGGTCAGGTCCGCCCATATGGGTGAAAAGCTCCTGCCAGTCGTCAATTGCCGGTATCCGCCATCCTTCGGGACACAAACTTCCTTCCAGTACAGCATGGAAGTTATACAACAGGCCAATGGATGAGCCGGTGGTTCCGGTATTATCATACATTACGTACATGCCTTCTTCCGCGGTGCTGAGGCTTCCCGTCCCGCTATGCTGCGTCAGTGGTTTTCCATTGCTGTAGCGGGTTACCTTCAGGTCTTCACCCATCCACAGTTTTTCACCGATCATGAAAACCGGATACCCGTTGCCGTCGATGTCGGTCAGTATGCTGTCGGGTGCGGCAATAAGGGTGTCCTCGATGTTGGCTGTTTCAGGGGCGGGAAGGGCTCCGTTGAGGTCCGTGGCGGGCCGGGTGGCGCATGAAAATCCTGTTAGCATCAGGGCCAGGACGGTTACAAAAAACCGGATCGCGCTCCGCGCGTTATTGATTTGATTATCCCGGCAGCAGGCGAAAGGAGAAGGGCGTGTGTTCATTTTTATTGCAGTTGATTTGTGTTGACCAGGCTTGCTGTTCCTGCATCCGGGCTTTCAGGGGTGTGTATCCTGCTTGTGATTTTTAACAGGCACATGCCATGAACAGGCGGGTAAAGCAGGGCAGGCAATTGAATTTTCAAATATACGACAGTGCATCCATACCATAAGGCGGGTGAAAAAATATTTTTTCAGGCTTTGTGATAAGCACTAACTGCCCCGCTCCAATTTGGTGCATGCAAGCGGCATAATCCATCTCTCCTGCCGGATTTGGCAGTTAAACGGTTACTGATTTGTCCTGATAAGATATAAGTAAAGTATGGAAACTTCTTTACCCCTTTTTGTGTGCTTATCCGGCAAAATACCAGGTGGCGATGGAGAAATAGATCATCACGCCCATCACGTCGGCGATGGATGTAATGAGGGGGGCGCTGGCGGTGGCGGGGTCGAGTTTCAGCCGGGTAAAGATAAAGGGCAGCAGCAAGCCGACCAGGCTGCCCATCATCACCGTGAGGACCATGGTGGCTCCGACCACGGCAATGATCTCCGGTGCCCGGATGCTGGCGATCAGGCTCACGGCAAATGCCATGGTGATTCCCAGCAGGAATGAAACCATGAGTTCGCGGCCCACCAGCTTCAGCCAGTCGCCCATCACTACTTCACCGGTCGCAAGCGATCTGATCATCAGGGTGGCAGACT
The DNA here is from genome assembly GCA_964404735.1 of uncultured Bacteroidales bacterium. Taxonomy (GTDB): domain Bacteria; phylum Bacteroidota; class Bacteroidia; order Bacteroidales; family B18-G4; genus B18-G4. Next base: position 18,122 of record CAYOLA010000162.1, on the reverse strand, counting down.
GCGCACCGGCATTACCCCCGCTGGCAATGAGCAGAGGCAGGAAGAACATGAGGGATATCTGTGCCTGTATGGTGGTCTCATAGCCTGCAATGGCAGCCCCGGAAAACACATTCATGAAAACGAGTATGCTGAGCCATAAAACGCGTTTTTTATATAAATAGGTGATCCTGGCTTTCAGTGGGCTCACGATGCTGTCCTGGAATGAACCGAACTTGAGAAAGTCTTCGGTCGATTCTTCCTCCGCCACGTCCATCATGTCGTCGAAGGTAACGATGCCGAGGAGAATACCATCGGTATTCACAACCGGAAGCGCAACGCGGTCGTAATCCTTGAAAGCCTTGACGGCCGATTCCTGATCGTCGAAAGCGTTCAGTGCCACGAAGCGCTCATCCATGAGTTCTTTGATTTTCTGATCGGGCGGGGCCAGCAGTATTTCACGGATGCGGAGGTCGTCGAGGAGCTTCCAGTTCTTATCCACCACATAGATCACGTTGAAGGTCTCGGAGTCGCGCCCGTATTCCCTGATGTGTTTCAAGGTTTGGGCAATTGTATACTCAGGCTTTACGGCTACGAACTCCGGGGTCATCAGCCTCCCGATACTGTCTTCGGGATAGCCGAGCAATTGGGTGGCAATGCTGCGTTCTTCAGGCGAGAGCAGTTGCAGCAAACGGTGTGTAAGTTGCCCGGGGAGCTCCTCGAAAAAGGCCGTCCTGTCGTCGGGGTCAAGGTCGTTCAGCAAATCCGACAAACGGTTGGCAAAATGCGCAAGGCCTTCGGTGATCTGTTCCTGCCTGTAAAGCGAAAGATGCTGGAAAGTGTTCTTGGCCAGCTCACGGGGAAGCAGCCTGAACACGATCATGTCTTCCTGGTCGGGGAGGTTTTCGATGATCTCGGCAATCTGGAAAGCATCCAACTCCGTCAGTTCCTGGCGAAGCGCTTTCCATTGCCGCTTTTCGATCAATTCCTGAATCTGGTCTTGGGTATCGATCATAAAATAGTCTCCTTACCTTTACATCTGTAAGGAAACATATGGATCCTTACAGAGGGGTTAATAGCTCAGTTTCCTTTGACACGGGCCTTCGTCCATTATCGCTCTGATTAATCTCGGCTGCAAATGTAATTCTTATGTTTAATAATTAACAGTCCTGTGATGGTTTTTATGATCGGAACAAAAGGAGATGACTGAATTAACGATTTTCAGAGGCTGATAACTTTTCCGCAGCTTCCTTCCTGATGCTTCTGATCATGGCTGCCGCACAGCCAATGGCAAAGAGGTTAAAGACCGGAATGATGAAAATGACCGGTATGATATGGTAGCCTTGAAGCCCCATGGCGATGATCTTGGCCGTAAGGGCAGTCATCAGAAACGAAAGAAATATGATGTATGTGATCCCCGCCAGGTATCCAATATCTGTTCTCCTGTAAAGCAGCATACCGCTAACGAAGGCCAGGGGCAGCAGCAGGCCCAGGTCAAAGCCCTGAACGATAAGCGTGGTATAATGTTGAAGAGATTCGGGATAAATGCTGCCGTTTGCCAGGGGCGGGATAATTACCTCAAGCCAGAGCAAAGCGATGGCAATGGAATTAAGCATGAGGAATATGCCCGTGATTTGGGTTGCTTTTCCGGGCGCGAGGCGGATGCTGAGAGCTTTCATATCCACGGAAAGCAGCAAAAGCAACAGGGCGAAAAAGGAACATCCCAGCAGGGTGATATAAACGGGAAACATCATGTTGTACATCCCCATGGCGGTATAGAACAGGTAAGTCACAAAGAAATACCCGATGGTGCCAGCCAGTAAAAAATGGGCCCGGAGCGACCCCCGGCGGTAAAACAGAAGGAAAGTTATCAGTAAGGGGATCGCTGCGAACAGGGTGACCACATCCTGTGCAATGCCCTGAATGGCCACATCGGCCGACATATGACGATATAAACCCTTGCCATATATCTCTACATTCTTTCCGCGGATGGATTCATATTCGTAAGAGCCCGGTCCCTTGTTGCAAAAGATGGCTGTAGTGCTTGCCAGGGCCGCAAGAAGGGCGATGAGGATTACAAGGGTTGTGACGGTCTTTTTGTTTTTCATGAGAAAAAGTTTACAGAATAATTGACTTTTTGATGTTTTTTTATTATAATAGGCCGTTTTCGTTGTTTAGGCGGGAGTAAAATTATGAATTGCCGCCGGAAAATGAAACCCATGAAACCAAAAAAATTACTCATCACGGGTTGCCACAGGTCGGGGACTACCCTCCTGGCCTCAATGATCGGTTCTCACTCAGATATAGTCGTGCTGAATGAGGAGTATTTCGACGGGCTCGAAAAGGTTATCGGGAAAAAATGGGCCGGCGTGAAAGCACCCGTTCCAAATGTATTGTACGAATCAAAGAATAGCCTTTTTATGACGGTTCTTAAAAGGAAACTGGCCTGGGTGAACAGGAAATGTAAGTTCATCCTTAAAGTATACCGTATTCGTGGCTGGTATCATTACTCGATCAGCGACTTCGTGAAGAACCGGAATGCCAAAATAATATTTATCAGCCGGAAATTCGAAAGCAATGTCAATTCCATTGTAAAAAGACTGGGCACTTCCCCTTTCCTGGCAAGGAAACATGTACGTTACGCCAACAAGGTAAAGACAAAGCTTAAGGAACTCGACGGGGATAAGGTGTTGTTTGTGGAATTGGGTGTATTGACCAGTAAGCCTGAGAAGACACTGATGGAGGTCTGTGATTTCCTGGATGTGGATTTCGATGAAAAAATGCTTGACGGTTACAACCACACGCCCTCCTATGAAAATGACAGGATCGAATTAAAGGATTGATCCCTCTAAGCTGTTTCCAGCCGTTTTACATATATCACCAGGTCATCGCCGAAATCATAATAGTCTTTGAAGCGGGCCATGGGCAGATAGGCATTTTTTTCATAAAAGGCCCTGGTGGGATTATATTGTTCGCGAGAGGAAGTTTCGGCGTAAATGGCGGTTCCGCCCATGTATTTTATGGTTTTTTCCGTTTCTGCAAGAAGCATCTTCCCCAGGCCTGTGTTTCTGTATTCGTTTCGTGTAACGATCCAGTAAAGGTCAAAGCTGCTCCTGGTAAGCGGAATCCTGCCAAAGCATGAATATGCGAGCATGAGGCCATCGCTTTCCAAAAAAATGTATTCGTATCCGGCGGCCTTGCCTTTTTCCAGGGTTTCCGTTACAAGTTCGGCTGCAATAGCGGTTTCTTCCTCATTGAAAAAGCCGGTTCCCTTAACAATCTCCCTGACCGTTTCAACATCATTTGCCAAAACTTCTTTTCTCAGTTTTTTATTCATCGTGTTCATAGGTCTTCACAGATTCTTTTTATGATATCTTTTCCGGAAAGGCCTGCCTGTGTAGCGGCGGCAAAGAAGCCGGCGTCGGGCGAAAGGCAGGGATTGGCATTTATTTCGAGTATTTGGGGGTTGTTATGACGGTCGAGCCTGAGATCAATGCGGGCGTAGCCGCTCAGTTTGAACAGATGCCAGCATTGAATACAGATGTCTTTGAGTTGCCTTGCCAGTTGCGGATTTTCAGTTTCGATCCCGAATCCGCGTACGGTATGATCGTATTCAAATGATCCTTCCTGCCATTTTGCCTCATAACCCACAATCCGGGGCTTGCCGGGCGGGTAGTCGCTGAATACAATTTCTGCCATGGGCAAGACTTGAGGGCCGTTGGTTCCCCCAAGTACCGAAATGTTAAACTCCCTCCCTTCAAGGTATTCTTCAAAGAAATACTCGTGCTGCCGGTGTTGTTCGAGGAAGGAACCAACCGATGCCATATTTCCCTCAAGGATATTCTCATCGCCTATGCCCACCGATGCATCTTCCCACAGGGGTTTGGCAATGTACCTTACGCCCTCTTTGAGCATTCCGGTATTTCTGCTGTCGAACCAGGCGGGAGTGGGCAGGCCTGCATGTTGCAGCCAGTTTTTTGCCAGTATCTTGTTCGTGCTCACAAACATAGCTTCAGACCGGCATCCGGTATAGGGTATATGCAGATATTCCAGCAGGGCAGGGGCCAGGTGGATCAACTTTCCCGAGCTGTTGATACTCTCCACCAGGTTAAAAACGAAATGTGGTTGCTGCTTTCTGAGTGCTTTGGCGGCCTGTTCAAGGTTCAGGTCGAGAAAAACACGCCTGGTGGCATAACCCAGTTCCAGCAGGTTTCCGGAAACGAAATCGGCCTGTGTCAGTACGTCTATTTCATCGACAGAGGCTCCGGAAGGGATCTTGTTAATCAGCAGGCTTACTTTTTTCATGGCTGTGGTTTTTGCTTGCTCCCGGGCATTGCTGTTTTGGTGATGGCCGAATCCATGATCATTTTCATTAATTCATTAAACCCAATTCCGTTCATGGCGGCCAGCATGGGCAGGTCTGAATGCTGCGGATGCAGTCCCGGCAGGGGATTTATCTCTATAAATCCGGCTTTGCCCGCAAGATCATAGCGTATATCGACCCTGCCGGCGTCTTCACAACCCAGTACACGGTAAGCCTGAAGCGCAAGTTGTTCGCATTCTTCCCTTTCTTTTTCCGGGGCGGGGACATAACTGACCAGACTTTCGCATTCTTCCTTGCTTGTATAGGAGTATACCGCTTCGTCGGCTTCCTGTTTCAGGATGATCTCCATGGTGCCAATGGCCCGTGCATGATGGCCGCTCCCGACGATGCCGGTGGTGAACTCCCTCCCGCCCAGGAAAGTTTCTACTAGTACCGGCTGTTTGAATGCCGTTAGCAGGTGGCGGCAGGTATTTTGCAGTTCCCGGAAATCGTTGCAAACCGACATGGTATCAATTCCCTTTCCGGTGCCTTCACCCAGGGGTTTGGCAAAGAGGGGATAGGGCAGCTCGATCAGGTTGGTATCGGGAAGTTCTTCCACAACGAAAAAGTCAGGCGTATTGATACCTGCATCGCGGATCACACGTTTCGTCATCGCCTTATGAAGGGTTAATGCCATCACGAGCGGCGAAGAAAAGACTGCCGGAATGCGGTAGGCTTCCAGAAGGGCCGGCACCTGCGCCTCACGCCCAATTCCGTACATGCCTTCACAGATATTAAAGACCATGTCCCAGCGGTCGCCCCGATGTATCCTCGCAACAAGCTGCCTGAGATGCCCGATCCGTTCTGTGCGGTATCCCAGATATTGAAGGCTGCTTTCGATGGCTTCAATGGTGCTTTCCCGGTCGAATTCAGCGGTTTCTTCTTCGCTGTAGCCCATAGAAAGGTATTCAGACCGGAGGTCGTATGTAAGTCCGATTTTCATTTCTTTTAAAATGATGGTTGATTAAACAGCTTAGCGGTAATCGGGATACCGGAAGCACTTGTTTTCATAGTTGCGCAACAGCATGTCGTCCTCTTCCCTGCCGGCCAGATAATCGGGCAGCAGGGGGATCTTGCCACCGCCTCCCGGTGCGTCGATCACATAATGCGGTACGGCGTAGCCTGAAGTAAAGCCCCTGAGGTTTTTGATGATCTCAAGTCCCGCGGCCACACTTGTCCTGAAATGTGCCGAGCCTGGTATGGGATCGCACTGGTAGAGGTAATAGGGCTTTACCCTGGCCTTTAACAGTTCGTGGGTGAGTTTGCGGTATACTCCTTCCGAATCGTTAATCCCTTTTAACAATACGGTCTGGCTTCCGAGCGGAATGCCTGCATCGGCAAGCATGGTACAAGCCCGCATGGCTTCGTCCGTCATTTCATCGGGGTGGGTGAAGTGCAGGCTGAGGTAGAGCGGGTGGTATTTCCTGAGCATTCCCGTAAGCTTTTCCGTAATGCGCATGGGTAAAACAGCCGGCACTTTGGTGCCGATACGGATGATCTCAAGATGCCGGATAGACCTGAGGCGCGACAGTATATATTCAATTCTTTCGTCGCTTTGCGTCAGGGGATCACCCCCTGAAATGATCACATCCCTGATCTCACTATGCGAAGCGATATAATCAATCGCTTCATCCAGGAGCCTGGTGCCGGCGTGTTTTTTCTTCGATACCATATGTGAGCGTGTGCAATAACGGCAATAGGCCGAGCAGAAGTCGGTGACCAGAAAGAGTACCCTGTCGGGATAACGGTGAACGATCAGTGGAACGGGCGAGTCGTGTCCCTCGGCCAGGGGGTCGGATTCCTCTCCCGGCGATACCAGTAACTCGTCAAATACAGGGACCATGGTTCGCCGGAGAGCCTGTTGCGGGTCGAAGGCGTCGAGCAGCCCTGCGTAATAAGGCGTGATGCGCAGCGGCAGGTTCAGTCCTTTTGCCTGAAAGCCGCTTTCATCGGCAGATAAGCGGATCAGCCTGCCGAGTGCCTCATAGGATGTAATGCTGTTGCGGATCTGCCATCTCCAGTCATTCCATTCCCTGACGGATGTTCCGGGAAAAAATCTTTCCTTGAATAACAGGGAATTGGAAGAGATGGGCGTGGAAGAAATAGCCGGATTGGCTGTGAGGTTCATGTGGTTCTTTCCGGTTCGAGGCGGAGGCTCTTCAAAATCATCCGCTGCTGCGACTGATTTTGAAACATGCAAATTTTTTGCGTTCATTTAGTTTGTTGATAAACTTATTAAAAGAACCTTTGTTAACTATTTGGTTTATAACATTTTGCTTTTTAGGTTGTGGCCTTAAAAAAAGCATGCAATAATATGTCAAAAAAAGAATCGAATTACAAAAAAAAATTTTTTTAGTAAAAAAATATTCTGTTTGCAGGAAAACAGATGTGTTATTAAAGAAAAATGATTGCCGTAAAACTATAAAAAAGGCAGATATTCTTTGCTGTCAGCTTATTTCTTATGAAAGTTGATGACGAATAAACTCTTTAATTGTTCGCTTATATTCTATGATGATAAGATAATCATCGGGAGTCAGGAGCAAAGAAAAGTAGAGGGATTTTCGGCAACCTTGTTCCGAATGGCTTTATCGGCCTTCTTCCTGCAGGAGAATGACCAGTTCCTGAAAATTTTAGGTTTCGAGTGCTTTTATTGCCATAATAACAGGATACAGCATGCCGCCGATCATGAGTAAAGTAATGAATGGCCTGTTAATGTTCTGCCATTTGTAGTTTTTGTTATTTATGGCATCGGTCAGGTGGTTAATGCCCGACAGCAGGAAAAAGAATGCAAAGGCAAAAAAGATGGTCAGTTCGGCCCTGATGCCCCAGTTGCTGAAGTAAATAATGATGGCTACAACGGCATACGACAGCAAAGCAAAGGCGGATTGTTTCTGGTAGTTGCTGCCGGTTTCAAAGCCTTTGATCTCAGCCGATCTTTTTGCGAACAAAAGGCCTTCAATCCCCGAGATCCCTGCAATTGCAAAAATTACTACAGGGATCATAAAATGCAGTTGGGCAAAGGGGTCGTATCCGTTGGTAAATCCTATGCTGTATCCGGCATAAAAAGCGATGCATACAATGGCAATTCGTAAAATGTCCAGTATTTTTAAGATCATCATGCAGTGTTTTTGGGGTTTATTAAAAAGTCCGGTTAGCGGAAAAATATTTGTATTTTTCTTTAAAAGTATGATAATTCTGGTTTAGATCATGTAATTGCATATTCAGGTTAGCGCCTGTTATATTTCCCTTTCTTATCTCAGGATTTTCCGTTCGTTAATGGTTTTGCAGTCTGATGGCGGAATCTTGCTTGTATAAATATCACTTTCCGGCCGGTATTCGATCTTCCCGGCCCTGCCAAGGTATTCGATAATATAATCGAATTCGTAAAAGGTCCTTTGCAGGCGGCCCGACAGACTGAAGTCGTCTTTGCCGTTGATCATGTACCTGACGGGTTTTCCTTTCCTGAGCTCCGCTATTTTGTGGTTTTCCCTTTTTGGAACGCCAATCATGTTACTGTAGTTCAGCCAAAGTTCGAAAACACCATCCATGGCACGTCTGAATTCAAATATTTCAAACTTAACGGAATTGGCAGTCCCCCTGAAAGCTTTAAACAGGGTTTCCTGTCGTGGATGGCCATTGTTTGGGTTCTCCGGGATGCCGGATGACATATCTTTGACATCCATGATCAGGATGAGGCCGGCATTTTCAACTGCCGGGTCGTTCCGGCTGCCTGCCGGCAGGAACAGGGTGTCTCCGTCAAGGAATCCGCTGGCAGAAACCACGGGGCTCCACTCCTGGAACCTTTTCCGCCATGCCGTGTTATAGCCGGGCTTCTCAATTACACCAGCCGATTTATATATCTGTATGATGTCTGTCATCGCTTATCTTTATAATCATTAATGCAGGTAATGATCATTATTGCCGTATTCCGGCATGTTCATAAAAGCATATGCCCCGGGTATTGCCCGCCCTTCTCCTCCGGTGCCGGTCGAAATCTGTATCAATCCTTCAGGCAGCGTACGCTAAAACCCCCGGGTTTATTATAATTGTGCCTGACAGTACCCGTGTGGACGTAATCGAGCCGGCGGTAAAAGGCATATTCATCATCCAGTTCTGTTGACGACCATAAGAAACCAAATTCGCTGTTTTCTCCAAAGCCGCCGCTGAGATAACGGCTGCCGCCGGGCAGGCCAGAATAGCCGTAAAGGTCGGTGCCATTTCCTCCGTGGCTCCAGCTGCTGATTGCCTTGAGGTTTGTGCCGGCATCATATCCGCGTAAACCGAGCGAATCCCACTCAGGGTAACCGATTCCAAATTCGCTGTCGACAGCTCCTTCAAGCACCCTCCATTCTTCATCCGTCGGAATGTGCCAGCCCGGCGGACAGATACCCTGTGCACCCTGCAGGCTTGTATATTGCATTGCTTCCGTCCATTGGTAAAGTCCCCCGTATTTGGTGCAGCTGTCGGGCATGTTGTCAACACAGTATTTTTCGATCAGCCCGTTGTTAGCCTGTTCCTGATAACCGGGTATCATCACTCCCGCATTCAGGTTTTCTTGGAGCCAGCACTGGCTGAACACCTGTATGGTGTTATATACGTAATCTTCGTATTCAACGGTGGGTATGCCCGGGCAGGGGATATTGGTGGCAAACTGGAAAACGTAGGTGCCGCTTTCCTGCGGGTAATCGGGGATTCCCGAAGCCAGGACAATTGCACTGCCATGATCTGCCGATTCCTTGAATGGCACCGGATGTCTGTTGCTGCCTGCATATTCCAGCAGGCAATTTCCCTGTTGGCCGGGTGAAGCTGACATTATTTTAATGCTGCTTGTTTTTCCCTCATACCGGGCAGTAAGTAAAAAGAGCGCACCATCGCCCGCTGTGAAGCGGAATGTATGGTGGCCTTCATCAAGCAAAAATGCGGAGCTGAAAAGAATGCGGCCCGAAACACCGCTCACCATCATCTCAACCGGTCCCCTGCGGGGAACATAAAGCGGGATTATGCCTTGTTCTTTTACGGGGTTCGGCCGGTTTTGGAATAACTCGAGCGACCGGTCCCCGGCATTGATCTCGGAAGTGCCAACCGGCGAATAGGTTGTATATCCGATGTACAGGAGTAAGTCGCCCGGGTCAATGGTCACTGTTATGCTGGTGTCAGGCCAGTAAATAACGGTTTCGTTTCCCTGGGTTCGATTCATCACCCTGATGCTGTCGAGGCGGGCATAAGATGCACTGTCGATGCCCGTGAAGGTCAGATCAAAGGTCTGTCCCTGAGAAACCACTCCAAGGGCAATAAACAACATCATCATAACAAAGGAATTGTTTTTCATTTTCGTAGATTTTTGGTTTTTACCATTGCAAGGTAGAAAAAAAAATTAAGACTCGGGGTTATAATGTTCCAGAGCCCGCCCCGAAACCTCGCGGGTTAAATGGTTAAATGCCTGCCCCGAGAATCGGGGGTTAAATGGTTAAATGGCTAAGTGTGGGTGTGAGTCACCGGGGTTTCGGGGCAAGCCACCGGGGTTTCGGGGCAAGCTGTTTAGTCGATAAGCCGCATAACCCTTTAACAATATAGCAATATAACAATATAGCAATATAGCAATATAGCAATATTACCCCAATTTCTCGGGGGTTACTTTGCCCACCGTAGCTTTAGCGAAGGCGGGAATGGTTAAATGGTTAAATTAAGGTGCGGGGTACGGGGGACGAGTCAGAGTTCAGAATTCAGACTTCAAATATCAGATTTCAGCTTTCATTCCCGCCACAGACTATACATCCTGTACCTGAGTGTCCGCGTGATGCCCCCCGGGCAGTGTTAAGGAATGTTCCGACGGGAGTTTCTGCTGCGCAGTCCCTAATTATTTATCTTTGCATTACACTGAATAAACATCATTAAGACTATGAAGATGCGCTTGTTGTTTTATGTTTCACTGCTGTGGCCCCTGCTTGCCTGCAGCCAGCACCATGGCGGTTATTCCATACAGGCGGTGCCATTCACCGCGCTTACCCTGACCGATGATTTCTGGAAGCCCAGGATACAGATAAACCACCAAACCACCATTCCCATTGCATTTGGCCATTGTGAGTCGACGGGCCGCATCAGGAATTTTGAGGTGGCCGGCGGTATCAGTCCGGGAACTTTTTGTACGAAATACCCTTTCGACGATTCCGATGTGTTCAAGATCATCGAAGGCGCTGCCTATTCGCTGCAGACTTTTCCCGATCCCGTCCTGGATGCCTATCTTGATACGCTCATTATGAAGATCAGTTTGGCCCAGGAAGACGACGGATACCTGTACACCAACCGGACCATCCTCGGCGACAGCGGGCATCCGTGGATTGGCAGCGAGCGCTGGCAGAATACCCATCTGCACAGCCATGAACTATACAATATGGGCCACCTCTTCGAGGCGGCGGTGGCACACCATCGCGCTACCGGTAAGAACAGCCTGCTGGATGTGGCCATCCATGCCGCCAACCGCATCGACGAAGACTTTGGCCCTGAGGCCAGGATCTCATACCCCGGCCACCAGGGCATCGGGATCGGCCTGATCAAACTCTATCACCTTACCGGTGAAACCCGCTATTTCGAACTGGCCCGCTTCTTCCTCGATGCCAGAGGTGACGGACCGGAATACTGCCAGGCTCACCTGCCGGTTACACAACAGCGCGAAGCAGTCGGCCATGCTGTACGGGCTACCTACATGTACGCCGAAATGGCCGATGTGGCCGCCATAACAAAAGATACGGCATATATTCATGCCATCACCGCCATCTGGGATGATATCACCAACAGCAAGATGTACGTTACCGGTGGCATCGGGGCTACGGCAGGCAACGAAGGCTTCGCCGGGCCTTATTTCCTGCCATCCCGCACCGCCTATTGCGAAACCTGCGCCTCCATCGGTAACATCTTCTTTAATCACCGCCTCTTCCTGCTTCATGCCGATGCCAGGTATTATGACGTGCTCGAACGGATACTCTATAATGCAATGCTCGCAGGCGTGTCCCTGTCGGGCGACCGCTTTTTCTATTCCAACCCCCTTGAGTCTGGTGGTGAACACCAGCGCAGCGAATGGTTCGGTTGCGCATGCTGCCCCTCCAATATCTGCCGTTTTATCCCCTCGGTGCCGGGCTATGTATATGCTACCGGTCAGGATGAGATATACGTGAACCTTTACATGTCGAATGAGGCCATGATCCCGCTTGGCGATGACACCATCAGGCTGGTGCAGCAAACCGATTATCCCTGGGACGGCAAGGTTGCCATCACACTCGATCCCAAAAAGAAAAACCGCTTTACGCTCAGGCTGAGGATACCTGCATGGACCGGGAAAGCCGGATCAGCAGAATGCCTCTATTACTTTGCCGACAGCATGCAACTGCGGCCGGGGATCACCATCAACGGCGTGAACGTTGCCTACCGTATCGAAAATGGCTACGCCCTGCTTAACAGGCAGTGGAGACCCGGCGACGAACTGATCCTTCACCTGCCCATGGAGGTGCGCAAGGTCCGTGCCTGTGAAAAAGTGGAAGACACCCGCGATAAAGTTGCTTTCCAGCGCGGCCCCATCATCTTTGCGGCCGAAGGGGCCGACAATAACGGGCGGGTACTCGACCTCCTCGTGGATGAAGATGTACGCCTCAGCACCCGCTTCGAAGAAAACCTGCTCAACGGTGCCCAAACACTCGGCACCAAGGCCATGGTCATCAATTATTCATCGCCCGAAGGGCCGGTCATCCTTGTGCCCGTCGAAATGAAACTGATCCCTTACCACCTCTGGAATAACCGGGGGCCGGGCGAAATGCGCGTATGGTTTCCCCTTGAAGGCTTGTGATCGGTTAACGCACATTGTAATTTCTGTTAAGACTGCTGCCCGGTAATAAGAAATTATTTTAAAAAACCGGCATTTGGAAGAAATGAGCCTTTCCCGCACAGGCTGCTATAGCAACCGGTACCCTGTCATTTTTTTCTTATGATCAACTGCTTTAACAAATGAATATCCGCTGACGAGGGTAAAAAATCAGCAGTCTTTACCCCGTCGCGCAGGAAAAATACCAGCACGACCAGGCTGGTAACGGCATAGCTCAGGCTTGCGGCAATGCCGGCCCCCATGCCCTCATAAGGCGGGATGAGTATGATGAAAAGCGCCAGGGAAACTGCCAGCCCGGCAACAGAGGCAATGGTGTTGACATGGTATCTACCGGTACCTGAAAAATAATGGCCGATGATGATGGATAGGTTATAGATGAGTACACCCGGAGCCAGTACCAGGATCACCTCCTTCACCCCAATGAAGCCGGGCCCGAATATCAGCAGGTAGAACTGCCCGGGAAGCAGCACCAATGGGAGGATGCAAAGCAGGCTGATGAAGAACCCGGCCTTAAACATTTGTACAGTAAGTTTCTGCGCGTAACGACGATCAGCCGTGTTGGAAATGCGCGCATACTGCACCAGTGAAATGCTTTTGCTGATGAGCCAGACCGACTCCATCAACTGTATGCCGTTCGAGTATACGCCTACACTGGCACTTCCGTGGTACATCTCAAGAAAATAATAACTCAGCCTGAAACTCATCATCTGGGTGATGTGCGCCGCCTGGTTCATGAAGCCCAGCCTGAACATTTCGCGGCTTGTTGTAACGTATTCCCGCACCGGGTGCAGCATTATCCTGTCGAAGGTCTTTCCCATATACATCAGGCTGAACAGCAGGCTGCCCGAAAAGGCAAAATAGAGGGCATTGATATAGGCGCCGATGCTGAGCTTGTCCATCAGCATAAAGTAAACCGCCAGCGACAGGATCACGATGAGCGGTTGCAACAGGCTGATCAGGTTCGACTCCCTGATCTTTTCCCGCCCGATCAGCATGCCTGAATGGATATTGGTAAAGGCGTTAACCACCGACAGCAGGCAGATATGGATAATGAATTCACTGTCGACCACCCCGGAAATGTAAAGGAAAAGGTAAGCGGTGATACCGGTTGCAAGCGCCCACAGATAAGAAGGCAGCAGCAGCAGGCTGTACCTGTGGCGCGGAACCAGGTAAACCAGTGTGGCGCCGCCCACCAGGTTTGAGAATACCAGGATGAAGGCAACGGTGGTGATGATGATGCCCTGGCTGCCTTTGCCTTCCGGTCCCAGGTATTGCGACACCATTACGGCAATAAGCAGGCTGATCACAGCCGAAAGGCTGCGCGTACCGAAAGTGTTGAGGATCCTGCCGATCACCCTGCAGCGTATTTATTGTTTCCTGACCGATTCATACACCCCGTATAACTGCCTGCCGATCACTTCCTGGCTGAAATGGTTCACGGCATACTGCCGGATCTTTTGCCTGTTGTAACTCCGGTGCTTGTCGAGCATCTTGTTGATGGCCATGTAAAGGGCTTCTTCGTCATCCGGCGGGATCAGCAGTCCGAGTTCTTCGTTCATGTGCTCGCTGATTCCGCCCACATCGGTCGAGATCACCGGCACGCCGCAGGCATAGCTTTCAAGGATCACCACGGGCAGGTTCTCATACCGGCTGAACATGATCATGAAATCGGCCGCTTGCATCATTCTGGCCAGCGCTTCGTTTTCCTTCAGGCCATGGTAAGCGGCAAAACTGTCTTTGATGCCTTGTTCTTCGGCATACTTCAGCAAGCGCCCGTAGTGGATGCCTTCACCGATCATGTCAACGGTAAAATCCTGCCTTTCCTCCGAAATACGCCTGATCACACGGGTAATGCCCGAAATGTTCTTCTGGTCGTCGTCAAAACAGCTTACATGGATGATCCTGGTTTTATCCTGTCGCGCTTTTCTTTCAACCGGTGAAAACATCTGAATATCCACAACGTTGGGGATGACCCTGTAATTACTGTTTTTCAGGCCACAGTTAATCATGGCGTCGCGAAGGTTGGCCGTTACGGGCATGATGGCCGAAGCATGACGGGCCACGATAGCTGTGAGCTGCCGCCTGAAAAAGCCCTTGAATGAGTTTGTGGCAGGCAGGTAGCGCGTCCAGTGTTCGGTTATCACGTAAGGGGTTTTCCGCCATATTTTTTGCCAGAGGGCGATGAGCCCGTGCCGGGTAAGCACATGAACGTGGATAATGTCGGGCTGTCCGTTAAGTTTGCGTATTTCATGCATGCCTTTTTGATGGCTCCGGACAAAGCGCCATGCATTGACAAGCATATCGAGCGGGCGGAAACCGCTTGCATATCTGCGGTAATATATGCGTATTACCGGCAGCGCCTCTTCCCCGGCATGCAGTACCTCAAAAACCGGCCCATGTTTCCGTTCGTCGGCGTGAACATACAACACACTGATGTCGCAATGGGGCAATACGGCAATGCCATGCCGTTCGATGAACAGTCCGGGCATGGGATCATAACGGTGCGGGTACCAGCGGGGCAGATAAAGGACATGCAGGCGCAAAGCTTTTGTCATATGGATGGTTATAATGAATAGCGGGGGTAAAAATAAGCAATTTGCCGGTAACCGGCAGGCGCGACTGCTCTCATACTGCTCAAAAAAAATAGCCTCCGGCAGCGGGGCGCCGCCGGAGGCAGGGTATAAATGGAGCGGGGTAGGATCAGGATGATCCTGGTAAGCCGTTGTAACCTGCCGGAAAATCAGCTTGACGACCGTTCCGGCAAATCGATGTAAATATAGTTAATACGGCCCCCCGGGGCAAGTATTTTAAGGATTAATCAGTTAACGGCCGTAACTGGCAAGTTTGCGGCAGCATCTTGCAGAATTCATTTTGAACGCAAGCTGTTTTCGATTACCTCAACAGCATTTTCAAGCCGGTCCGGGCCGTTGCCGCTTACGATGGCATAGGGCAGCCCTGCCGAACGCAATTCGTGCAGATACAGGTCGAATAATCGCTCCCGGTCGTGCGGATTCTCACGCAGGGGTGCGTATTCCCAGGGGATGTCGGTATTGCAGAGAAGGTACAAATGATAGATATGGCCGGCTGCCATACTGCTGATCCAGGGATGACAGCGCCCGAACTTGTCAATGGCCCAGATTTTGTTCACCAGGAAGTCGGTGTCGCAGAACAGCAAGCCTTCGGCTTTTTTGGCGAGTTTTTCCTCCTGCCGGTATTGTCCCCTGGCAATTGCGAGAATGTCATCGTAAGTATATCTGCGGCCAAGCCCCCTCAGATATTCAGGGGAATATTCAGGAACCCAAAGGGTTTTGTAACGGGCAGCCAGGTGTTCGGCCAGCCAGGATTTGCCGGTCGATTCGGGGCCGGTCACGGAGATTCGGTATATTTTTTTCGTTTCGATAAGGTTGGTTTTTGGTTCATGCCGCCATGGCAGACGCTTTCAGCTTTTTGCGGTACTTTCGCTTCCATTCGGTATATCCCATCACGGCCAGCACCAGAAAAACAGTGAATTGAATACTGGTCAGCGCCAGATCTTTATAAAAATACAGCGGAATCGATATGAGGTCGCCGGCGATCCAATAGATCCAGTTTTCGATCTTCTTCCGGGCCATCAGCCACATACCAACAATGAATATGGACGTGGTCAGGGAGTCGATGAGGGGAACATTGCTGTCAGTATAACGGCTCAGCGAAAAACTGAGCACGATGAAAAAGGCCGCCAGCATGCCCAAACTGATCAGGTGCTCCCTGCGTGTACACCAGCTGATGGGAAGTGCTTTTTTTGAGGCGTGTTTCCCCGACCACATGATCCAGCCATAAATGCTCATCACAAAGTAAACGAAGTTGATGCCCATGTCGGCGTACAACTTGGCAAAGAAACAGATGTAAATATAGATCAGTACACTGACGATACCGGTAGGAAAAACCAGGATGTTTTCCTTTTTTGCAAACCAAACGCTCAGTATCCCGAAAAGAACCGCAATGCCTTCATGAAGGCTGGTGTCGGCAAAGTTTTGGTACAGTATGTCAAATATCCCGGCGATCATACCAGCACATCCAGGTCGGCATTGATGATCTTGAGGATAAACACAGAGTGTGGCAATTCAAAAGCCTTGCTGATCTCATGCGTCAGCGCCTGCATCACTTCACGATATTCTCCGAAAACCTGGGTGCTCATACCATTGGTTTTTACACGCAGCCCTTCATAGCTGTTCAGCCGCGCAATAAAAGCTTTGATAGGAGGAACGTATTCCACATTCAGGGGATAATAACTTATTTCAACGGATGTGTTCATTGCTTTTGGTAAATAATTGATTATATTTGATGCAAATTTACGACTTTCCCGGCAGGGAAGGGTAATCAAACAACAACCAAAACATTAAAAACCTACGTATGAAAAAAAACGCCATCGTAGTATTGGCTTTGGCTTTCTTTGCCTTCCTGTTAAGCAGTTGCCTGACAGTTGAAAAAAAGGAGTACAAATGGGAACTGACCGGAACGAATTCGGGTAAACTTACCATTACTTACATCAACATCATGTCAGATATGGACGATGAAACGGATGTGTCGCAGGAGGATTTCGATGAACTATTAAACGATTACCTCTATGGTTCTTATATCGAAAACCGCTACCCCATGGCTTCGAATATCGAAAAACGACTGTTTGTGAAGAATAACCAGCTTTGGGGCGAAGTAACCATGGAGTTTACCGATTTGCAGGCTGTTCATCTTTACCAGCACGATAAAAAAGGCCCATATATGTTTTGTGTCAATACGGCAGCCGATTCTGAGTCATATGAGTTTTCCGATGGTGAATATGGCGGCGAATACATGCCGGTTGCCTTCTGGGATGCCAAGTCCAGGGTACTGAACCTCACAACCCACATACAAGATGAGGATGAGTCGATGGTCAGCCTTGTTGGTCCGTATTATAAATGGAAAGAATAATACCTGAATAAAAAAAAGGCTGTCGCAAAAACACCCTTTCCCTTCTTGGTCATTCATTTCATCCGCCCGGACGACTGGAAGAGGGATTGCTTTTACGACAGCCTTTTACGTATTATTTGTCTTTTTACGGCTGGGACTTGCCTTTGGAGGCCGGCCTCGGCGACTGCCTGTTTTCGGGGCCGCCCCGTGCCCGCTCAAGCAGGTGTTTCTTGAAACGATGCTCCACATTGTGCAGTTTCAGTATCCTTGAGGCGGGGATCACTTTCAGGAATTCCTCATGGTATTCCTTCTTCAGGTCGAGCAGGGCCTGTTCTTCCGTAAATCGTTGCCTGATGATGCGGTCGGCTTCTTCATCGTTTGTAATATCGGGTGTTTCGGTGGCATCTTCTTCTGTGGTAAAGCGGGTAAAGATATTCCGGGCGATCTCTTCTCTTTTCTTTTCATATTCATTGTATACCGGCCAGAACTTTTCCGCCTCAGCAGCGGTGAGTTCCAGGTGTTCGGTGATGAAGGCGACCTTCATGCTCTTCATTTTTGCACTCCATTCGGCCTGATCGGCCGGCCGTTTGCCTTTTCCGTCGGGGCCTTGTGCGTTCAGTGGGGTAAAGCTTGTCATGACAAGGATTGCCATGAACATCAGGGTGACTTTTTTAATGGTTTTTATTTTTTTTTTTTTTTACTGATCGTTAAATGAATAGTATTCAATGTTGTTTTCGGCCAGCAGGTATTGGATGATCTCGTCTCCGCTGAGGTTCTCCGCATCATTCATCATTTCCGGGAAATCAGGCAGTTCATCACCGAGAAGTGAAATGAGGTATGCCTCTTCCAGTTCGGCGAGGTTGCTGATACTGAATTCGTAGGCATTTTCAATGGTATAGCCGGCTTCAATTGTATCAATGCCATTGCGGTTCAGCAGGAAAATGATGCTGATAATGGCGGGCGGCAGCAGGGGGGGTGGCGCAG
>CAYOLA010000161.1:0-7971 GCA_964404735.1 uncultured Bacteroidales bacterium | reverse complement strand
ATTTAACCATTTATCACTGCAGCATTCCTTTTCCTTCGCGGATGATTTCGGGGTCGGGGCCGGTGCAGTCGACGATGGTTGAGGGGTTATTGTCGCCGTAGCCGCCGGCGATGACGATATCGACCTGGTTACCGTAGCGTTCGTGGATGAGTTCGGGATCGGTGGTATATTCCAGCACTTCGTCGTTATCGTGCACTGAGGTTGACATGATGGGGTTTCCGAGTGCGGCCACGATGGCCCTGGCAATGTTGTTATCGGGCACCCTGATGCCGATGGTTTTTTTCTTGCTTTGGAATATTTTCGGGACTTTGCCGCCGGCGTCGAGGATAAAGGTAAAAGGGCCGGGAAGGTTCCGGCGCATCATTTTATACACGGCATTGTCGAGAGGCCGGGTGAATTCCGACAGGTGGCTGAGGTCGTAGCATATAAAGCTGAAGTTGGCTTTTTGTTTGTTCACGCCTTTGATCTGCGCCACCCTGTCGACGGCCCTTGGCTTGAATATGTCGCAACCGATGGCATAGATGGTATCGGTGGGAAAGATGACCACGCCGCCATCGCCGAGGCATTCGGCCACTGTGCGGATCTGCCTTTCGGCCGGGTTTTCGGGATGTATCCTGAGTAACATTGTTTTTATAATAAAAAAGGGTAAGTACCATCATCGCACCGCTACAACCGCCTACCCTTGCTTCCTTCCGGACCTGGGGGAATTCAGCAGGAGCTGGTCGTGAAAGACTTACCCGCTGCAAAAATACAAAAAAAAATGGAGATAACAATTTTGTTGACGGGCTTGTTTACGACCGGCCTGCCGGGGCGCATGCAAAATGCCATGATCCCATGCGCGTGCTTTGTTTCACAAGCCTTTCATCCCTTTCACCCCCAAAAAATCATCAAAATAATTTTGACCGTCAAAAAAAATGGGTACCTTTGCACCCGCAAATTGATTCGGTAGCTCAGCCGGTAGAGCAACGGCCTTTTAAGCCGTGGGTCCTGGGTTCGAATCCCAGCCGGATCACCCGTAAAGCCGCTTCAGCGGCTTTTTTTTTTGTCTTTGTCAGGATGCCGGCATTGACCTGGTTTTGAATACCGGCTCACCATATGTCCCCGGGAGAACGGGGTAAATCCGGCACAGCCATACCCTTTAGGTTGTTCATTATGCAACTTATGAACAACCTTTGGCACCCAAGACATTCATACCAGAGAAACCCTTCACAGGAACACCTGACCCATCATTTATTAATCGATATGTAAAATGGGATGTTTTTGGCTGAATTAATCTTACATTTGCATATCAACAAACCAAAAAAAGGAGTACATATATGATACTGTCAACGATTGCCTTTGTCTACGCTCCGCTGGCGCTGGTTCCCATCATTATGATCATGCTGCTGGCGGCCATCATCCCCATGATCTTCTTCATCCTGACCCTGCAGAAGGCTCTCAGCCGCTGTTCGCCCGAAAACAGGGCCATGCCCCCCGAAAATGTATGGCTGCTGCTCATCCCCCTCTTCAACCTGGTATGGATGTTCATCGTGGTGAACAACATGGCCAGGAGCCTGGCGCAGGAATTCAAAAAGCGGGAAATAACCATTGAAGAGATTGAGCCCGGGAAGTCGATCGGACTGGCATTTTGCATCCTTGCCGTTTGCAGCGTGATCCCTTTCCTTGGCATCCTGAGCGGGCTGGCCGCCTTTGTTTGCTGGATCATGTACTGGGTAAAGATCGATGGTTATTCCTCCAGGCTGCTCTACCAGGAATTACCTCCGGCACGCTAAGGGAACCACCTCCAAAAACATTCACAGGTTTTGCCACCCATGACCACAGCGCAGGCCGAAAAACTGCTCAGAAAATATTATCCGCCGGGGGGCGAAGCGTATGCATACCTTTACGGGCACAGCAAAGCCGTGGCGGAACATGCGCTCGACATCTGCCGGAAGCACCCCGATCTGAATGCCGATGCCGGGCTGGTCTATACCGGCGCCCTGCTGCACGATATCGGCATCTTCATGACCCATGCGCCCGCCATCGGCTGCCACGGCGGGCACCCCTACCTGCTGCACGGCTGCCTGGGCAGGGAACTGCTCGAAAAAGAAGGCTGGCCATTGCATGCACTTATCTGCGAACGCCATGTGGGCGTCGGCATCAGCATGGACGACATCAGGAATGACAAGCTGCCCCTCCCCCTTCGCGACATGCTTCCGCTGAGCATAGAGGAAGAGATCATCTGCTTTGCCGACAAGTTCTATTCAAAAAAGCCGGGACGGCTCACGGAAGCTGAAAAACCCGAAAAGATCATCAGGAAACTGGAAAAATACGGAGCGGACAAAGCAGCGGTCTTTGCCGGGATGATGAAGCGTTTCGCATAGTCCCGGCCCTGCCTGCAATTATTCATCTGTTCAGCAGCACCCGCAAAACAAAGAAGGGGTTCATGAGCTTTTTTCTGTGGCTGAGGTCGGTAAACATCGACGACATCAAGGCGGGAATATGCCGGTTTCCGTCGGCTCGGGCAGCGATCCACCTGACCATGGCCGGGTACTTCAGCATTCTTTGGAATCCGGCGCTGATGGTCATTTCCTTGCCCAGCACCCTTTTGATCCTTCGGTCGTAAGCCCGCATGAATGCCTGGTCGAAGCGGTTTTCAGCCAGGCAGGCGATGGCCTGTTCGGCCGCAATATAGCCGCTGTACATGGCATTGCCCACTCCCTCGCCCGTCAGGGGATCAACGAGGTGGGCCGCATCGCCGGCAAGCATATAATTCAGGCCTGAAATTCGAAAGCGCGGATTTCCCAGCGGCAGGCTTTGCGCCGCCGGCTTCGACAAGGCTTCTGCACCCTTAAATCTCTCCGCCAGCAAAGGGTTTTCATGTATGCAGCGATCCATCACCTCCGCCAGCCTGATCTTCTTTTTCAGCACCACATCCTTTCTCACGCCCAGCCCGACATTGACCAACCCATCCGGAAGCGGGAAGATCCAGAAATATCCCGGCAGGGTTTCTTTCAGGAAATACAGTTCAATAAAATTCTGCGGATGCATGCCCGTCAGCCCTTTAAAATATGTACGCACGGCCAGGGCCGTTTTTTTTGCCGCAGGGGCAGGCTTGTGGTATGGAACGTCAAAGCCGGCCCCCGTGCCAGAAGCGTCGATCAGCAGCCGTGCCTCTACCTGCCCCTCCGTGGTGGAAAGCAGCCATCCGTCGCCGTTTGCCTGCACCGACAACACCCTGCACCCGGTCATGACGGCGGCAGGCGCCATGGCTTTGACTTCATCCAGCATGAAGGCATCCAGCAACTCCCTTTTCACCGTATACCCGGGCACCGGATGCAGCGAAGGATCATATTTTTCAATAAAAGGCACATCAAACATGTGCATGCCGGGTGCAATGAAACGGATACCGTGCGAATGCAAAGGCCTGCAGGCCGTTTCGAAGCGGCCCGGCATTTCCGGGCTGAGCCTGCGCATGATGTGCGGCACCTTGCCGCTCAGGGCATCGCCGCATATCTTTTCACGCGGGAAACGGTCCTTGTCGATGAGCACAAAGGGAATGCCCCCGCGGGCCAGGCGCAGCGCAGCCATGCTCCCCGCCGGCCCGGCACCGATGATGCATACTGTTG
Organism: uncultured Bacteroidales bacterium; assembly: GCA_964404735.1. Lineage (GTDB taxonomy): Bacteria > Bacteroidota > Bacteroidia > Bacteroidales > B18-G4 > B18-G4. Next base: position 4,363 of record CAYOLA010000161.1, on the reverse strand, counting down.
TTGCAGGCATGGCTGCAAAGATAGCTTATTCGGGAATATTGATCCTGACCACGGTGCCGGCATGAACACCGTTTTCATCATGGCGGTCGCCGATGGTGAAAGTGATGTGCGTGTCATGAAGTTTGTTATAGATATCGAGCAGGCGCTTTGCAATGGATAACCCACGGCCGGTACTGTCGTGAGAATTTTGTGCGGCCTCCCCCATGCCAATCCCGTTATCGCTGATGATGATCTCAATACCGCCTTTGCACTGCCTGACGTCAATCGTGATGCGCCCTTCACCACTCATGGGCCTGATACCATGCTTCAGTGCATTCTCTGCAAAGGTATGAACAAGCATACGGGGCACATTGTGTTCGGCCATATCTTCATCACAGGCAATGCTGTATTCAAAACTGTTTCCAAAACGAAACCTTTCCAACAACAGGAATGTTTCAACAAATTCCAACTCTTCGGCCAGTGTAACGGCCGTTTTCCCTGACCCGGTAAGGGTTTGCCTGATCAGTCCGGCATATTTCACCAGAAAATAATCGGCCTGCACGGGCTTTTCGCGGTACATGGCCCCGATACAATTCAGCATATTAAGGGTGAAATGCGGGTCAACCTGATTCTTCAGGGCACTGATCTGCAGGGCAAGCACCTCTCTTTCGTTCTGGTATTTCCGCTTGAGTTGATCGCCCTGAACTTTTTTGATCAGTTGAAGCAGCAGAAAAACCAATATGAACAAAAGGATATAAACACCAAAGCGCCAGATAAAATACGGGTTGAGAACAACTTCATACAGATACCAGTAATTCCCCACCTGAAAAGACCAGGCCGGCGGCTTTTCTTCCCGGAATACCCTACAAAAGGAAAAATGCCCGCCTTCATTGGGGACGCTGAAGTAAAGCGGATGCCTGAAATCACTTTTGTATAAATAAAAGGCCTGCTGGTTAAGGCTTTGGAAAAGAAAATGCCCTGCGGGAACCATATGGCTGTATATAAGCCCACGTATATCATTGTTCAATCGTTGTAATTTCTTCAGATGAAAGCCATCGTCCACAGTCCAGAGTACCGCTTCGGCATCAAGCAGGAACGGGCTGGTTTTCTTACCCTGCTGATGAAAGAACATGCCGCGCATCCGACCAGGCTTGCCGTCCGTTTCAAAAGGCTGTTCCTTCAGCTTATTGCCACTCAGGTCGTATACATTCAGGATCGCTCTTCGGTTGACGGAATCGCTGTCGTAATAAGCCAATACAACAATGGCTGCCTGCTCACCATTTATCAGCGGTGCAGTACGCACCGCCGAAGCATATCCCTGAAATCCGACGGGATCGAAAAGGAAACGGTTGCGATGGTCGAGTACCATCAGCCAACTGCTGCTGTCCCGGTATGGAATGCTCCTGTCGGATATATTCCCGGGCGCATAGGTGTTGAGCAGGATTTCTTTCCTGCCGTCACCCGTCAGGTCAATGAGCAGGGGAGAAGCAGGCACTTGGGCTCCTGAAAACAGAGAGCGGCTGATGGTACCCCTGACCGGAGAATAGATATACAGGTTTCGCGGATGAATGGAATAACCTGAGTTGATGAAGAATATAACTTCCTTATATCCGTCCGCATCGATATCGGTGATGCCTGCACTAAAAATATCAAAGTCGTTCATCCCATTATACCTTCCGGCGATTTCAACCTGCTTTTTATTGACGATGGTCTGCCGGGTATGCGGCTCATAGCCGTTGATAAAGATGGTATCGCCAACATGGGTAAATACATACATTTCTTCATAGCCGTTGTTGTCGCAATCACCGAAGAGCATGTCGGAACGCCCGATCCATTCTTCCATAAAAGTCCAGTTGCACAAGACCCTGCCCTGCCGGTCGGTCACCATGGCAAAGGGAACGCCACTGAGATTGTTATATCCAAGCCTGACCTTCTCGCTGTATCCATCTCCATCAAAATCATTGTAAAGAATCCTTTGCCCGTATAGCAGGACATCCTGCTCGAGAAGCACCGAATGGTATTTCTGCACCCGGTAATGATCAGCCAGCATTAGGGCGGCCATTGCAAGGGCAGCCAGGAACAACGAATGTGTTAAATACTTCAGCAGTCTGTTCATCAGCATTTAGATGAGGTTCCGGCTCAGAATGATAATTGAAAAAATATAAATATACGGTTTTTTTAAAATCACAATCATTTTGCCGGCATATTTGCAATTAAAGCAATATCATTCCTTATCGAACAGGGCCTGGTAAGATTAAACATTTCAGGGCTTGCTTCGGGATTTTATTACCGGGGATGCCCGATACCCAAATTCCCGCTGAAGCGGTTTCAAATGAATTAGAATTTTTTCCTGACAATAAATATATACGTCTGAAAAAGCCTAAAAATAAATTCAAACTGTCATGTTGTCAGCGCATTGTATGATATTTATGAAAAAATGGCATTTTTTGGCATTGGTATTTTTTTTGATGTGCAATGATTGAAATTCATCGATTGTTTAACAAAAAAAATGGAGGATAAAACGATGTCACTTGTAAAATTTTCACAACAGTTTCCGTCGATTTTCGACCGTTTTTTTGAAGGCGATATGTTTGACTGGTCCAACCGCAACTTTTCGGCCACGAACACCACCCTGCCTTCGGTGAACATCAAAGAAAGCGCAGATGGTTATGAGGTGGAAATGGCGGCACCCGGATTCTCAAAGGGTGATTTCAGGCTTGAGCTGAACCACGACCAGCTCACCATTTCCTCCGAAAAAGAGGTAAAAAAAGAGACCAGGGAAGAGGAACAGTTCACCAGGCGTGAGTTCAGCTACCAGTCGTTCAGCCGGTCATTCACCCTGCCAAACACGGTAGAGGCCGACAAGATCAAAGCCAAATACGAAAACGGTATTTTGCGGGTATCGATCCCCAAGAAGGAAGAGGCCAAACCCAAGCCGCCAAGGCAGATCAGTATCTCCTGATAAAAAATGATTTTATGCAGCGGGGCGCGACCGGCGTCCCGCTTTTTTTTATTTTTTCCGTTCCCTTTCCGTATTGACCACCGTAAAGCGAACCGAGGCCATTTCGCCCTTTTCATCCATCACGGTGAGGAGATGTTCACCCATGCCGGGGCTGACGCCCATCTGGTGACGGCCCTGCGTTTGCCCGATATAATCTTCATCGAGGTGCCAGTAAATTATGGCATCGGGATCGCGGTGGGCGACTTCCATGACGGCCTTCTCCCTTTTCCCTTCCAGCCCGACGGGAACATAGATCCTTGCATGGGGATCGGGATAGATGAATGCCATCCGCCCGCTTTGTTCCTCAGGCCGGCAATCATACCGGTAGGGCGGCACTTCCCTGTACCAGGGGTTGTTGGCACGATAGAACCACTCCATGACGGGGGGCAGGACGAACCAGGCCTCCTGCACCATTTCGGCGGGTTCGGCACAGTCTCCGCTGAGCCTGTATTGCCGGCTGCGATCGAGGTGCAGAAGCCGGTGGTAAGGGCATGGTTCGGTTCTCAATCCTGCCTGCGGCACCCAGGTGCTGTCAACCAGGGTACAATAGGGGCCGGCCCGGTATCCGCTCTGGCTGCAGCAGGCGATCCTCGCCATCTCATCAAAAGGCTGATCAAACCAATCGACAGCAGGCAGCAGGTCGAATATTTCGAACATCAGCGGTGCGGCGGCATTCAGGCCTGTGAGGCCGGGACGGCCTTCGCCCCCGGCATTGCCCGCCCATACCGCCACCACGTAAGCCGGGTCAGTGCCAAGCGCCCAGGCATCCCTGAATCCAAAACTGGTGCCGGTCTTCCAGGCCAGGCGGCGCGAGGAGCTGAACAGTCCGGGCTGTTCGCGCATCTCCGGACGGTTAACTTCCTCCATGGCCTTGTATGCCAGCCATACCGGAGCCGCCTCCAGCCGTCGCGCTGTCTTCCCGCTTCCGGCACCCTGCCGCCTCTCATCCATCAAAACACCCGGCGGAAAGAGGTCCTCCTGAAAATATTGCCCGCTGGAAGCGTAAAAATGGTTCAGCGTACGCGACATGCCGGCGTACACCCCTGCCAGTTCCCAAAGCGTGACTTCGGCCCCGCCCAGGATCAGGGAAAGGCCGTAATGGGAGGCAGGCCTGTCGATGCTGCTGAAGCCAAGGTCGCCGAGCAGGCTGTGAAACCTTTCCACGCCATATGCCTGCAGCATCTTCACGGCGGGGATGTTGAGCGAACGCGACAGGGCACGACCGGCAGGCACGGCACCGTCGTAGGTGTCTGAGAAGTTTTTGGGAGTAAAGCCCTGCATGCGGCTTGGCACGTCGGCAACCAGGGTGGCCGGCAGCAAGACCCCATCCTGAAGGCATGCGGCATACAGCAGCGGCTTGAGCACGCTGCCGCTGCTGCGGGG
>CAYOLA010000160.1:0-5575 GCA_964404735.1 uncultured Bacteroidales bacterium | reverse complement strand
TAAACTGGAACTGCATGATCTTAAATCGGAAGCGGGCCATTATCTTGAAGAAATTAAAATCAGTTTCCCGGATTTTGCCCACCTGATCGACAACGGTCTGGAAGTTTAACGCTTCCCTGAAATCATCACCACAGCCAGGGCTTCCCCGATACGGCCTGCGGCAATCAGTTTCTGTGCGTAACGGTGCAGGGCTTCATCCCGGTCGCCATCTCCCGAAAGTATCTGCTTCACATCCGGGTTCATTCCGGCCTCCTCAATGGCAAGTTCATCCGGCAAGGCTTTTACATTGGCAAGGCTGCCCAGATCATTTCCGGTCAGCACCCTGCTAAGCCTCACGCCGGCGGGAAGTGCATCAACGCCGATGCCTGTTTCCTTCAGCGGCTTTTCCACATCAAATACGGCCGGCCCGAAAGCTTCACAATAATGATCTCCGCCCATCCTGCCCACCAGCCTGATCTTCTCGGGATCGATCATGCCCATGTCGTCCAGCACGGCATCGTCGATATGCATCAGGAGGATTTCACAAATCACCAAATTGCCGGCGCCACCCTGGCTGCCTGTTTCAATAACATCACGAACGCTGCATTCGAACTGTACGGGCGACTCCTTTACCCTGTATGGCCGGACCTTTTCGGAAGGCAGCATCGTAAATCCCGCCTTCAGGAATTCATTCACCCCCCCCGGATATTCGGAACTTGCCAGGCTGGCCTGGTTCACCATTTCCCGGTTCACAACATTGATCACTACTTCGGGTATTTTCAGGATGTTCTCATAAGTATGTTTGGTGGTATTGTCTCTGCCGCGCCTCGACGGGGAAAAGATGAGGGTGGTTGGATTGATGCCAAACACATTAAAGAAGCTGAAGGGTGAAAGGTTCGGTTTCCCGGCTTTGTTAAGTGTACTGGCAAAAGCGATGGGCCTTGGGGCCACACTGCCCAGCAGCAACTGATGCAACTTTGGCAGCGGCATGTTCTTTGGATCTGCTTGCATAATTATTCGCTGTTTTTTAATGCCGGCCGGATGGTAGCTTTCACTTCACCAAATCCGATCCTGTATTTTTCGTTTTTCGCGTATCCGCGCATGATCACGGTATCATGATCCTGGATGAATGTTCTTTCTGATCCGTCGCGGAGCTTTATCGGCCGCGTACCTTTCCACGCCAGTTCGAGCATCGACCCGTAGCTGCCGGGATCAGGACCGCTGATCGTTCCGCTGGCATAAAGGTCGCCCGGGTTGATGTTGCAGCCGTTCACGGTATGATGCGCCAGTTGCTGCGCCATATTCCAGTACATATAACGGAAGTTTGAACGGCAGACCAGGTTTTCCTCTCCATCCGCAGGTTTCAGGTATACTTCCAGCCGGATGTCGAAATTCCTTTTACCGGCCAGGCGCAGATATGGCAAAACCGGCGGATCCTGCACAGGCCCATCCACCCTGAAAGCTTCGAGGGCTTCGAGGGTAACCACCCACGGTGAAATGACCGAACCAAAGTTCTTACCGAGAAATGGCCCCAGCGGAACATATTCCCATTTCTGGATGTCGCGTGCCGACAGATCATTGAACAGCACCATGCCAAAGATATATTCTTCGGCTTTCTCTACGGGTATTTGCCGGCCAAGCTGCGTTGAGCGGTTGGTGATGAATGCCATTTCCAGTTCGAAATCGACCTGCCTGCTGGGCCCGAACGAAGGCATAGCGGCACCTGCCGGCATGGTTTGCCCGAGCGGACGTATGATATCGGTTCCCGAAACCACAATGGAGGAACTCCTGCCGTGATATCCCACGGGTATGTGCTTCCAGTTGGGAAGCAGGGCCTTTTCCGGATCACGAAACATGATACCCACATTGGTGGCATGTTCCATACTCGAATAAAAATCGGTATAATCGCCCACGAATACGGGCATCATCATTTGCACTGCAGCGGCATCGAAAAGGGCTGTTTTCAGGGCTGCATCATTGGCACGGAGTTCATTGCATCCCTCGCTGAAAAGCCATGCAATCTGATTTCGCACGGCGCCTGTGACCTCCTTGCCCAATGCGATAAAATCATTCAGTACCGGTGCTGAAAAAACACCCGGATCAGGGATGTGCAGATGGTTAAAATAACCAAATCCGGCAAGCACCGACAGATCAACCACCGTATTCCCGATGCGGGTGGCGGGCACAGGCGTCTTGCCGGTGGCACGCATAATGCCGAAAGGAATATTCTGCAGTGGGAAATCGGAATCGGATGGCACGCTCAGCCAGCTTTTCAATAAAGGATCATTTGCCTGAATCATGGGTTTTTCTTTTTCATTATTATTGCTTACAGGGTTCCGCGACGCTCCTGTTCGCGCTCGATGGCCTCGAAGAGGGCTTTGAAGTTCCCCTTGCCGAAGGATTGTGCACCTTTGCGCTGTATGATCTCATAAAATACCGTCGGGCGGTCTTCCACCGGACGGGTGAAGATCTGAAGCAGGTATCCTTCGTCATCGCGGTCGACGAGAATACCGAGTTCGCGAAGGGTTTTGACCTGTTCGTCGATCTCCCCCACCCTATCGGTCACGGTATCATAATAGGTCCCGGGTACCTGCAGGAATTCAACACCCCTGCGCTTCAGTTCACGCACGGTATGGATGATATCGCCGGTGGCCATGGCCACATGCTGTACGCCGGCGCCCCTGTAAAAATTGATATATTCTTCGATCTGCGACATCTTACGGCCTTTGGCAGGCTCATTGATCGGAAATTTTATCCTGCCGTTTCCATTCGACATCACCTTGCTCATCAATGCCGTATAATCAGTCGAAATGTCATTGTCGTCGAAAGAGATCAGCTGTCTGAACCCCATCACATCTTCATAAAACCGGGCCCATTTGTTCATTTCACCCCAGCCGACATTGCCCACCATGTGGTCAATATATTTCAGGCCAACAGTTCCGGGGCGGTAGGCAGGTTCCCATTTTTCGAATCCAGGCAAAAAAGCACCCCGGTAGTTCTTTCTTTCAACAAAAACATGCACGGTATCACCATAGGTATGGATCCCCGACATGACCACTTCGCCGTGTTCGTCATTTTCAGTTTTTGGTTTCATGAACGATATGGCTCCCCTTGCGGTTGTCTCCTTCCAGGCTGCGGTGGCGTCCTCCACCCACAAGGCCACCACCCTGACACCGTCGCCGTGTTCCTTTACATGATCGGCGATATGGGAGTCGGGCACGAGGGCCGTGGTAAACACAAACCTGATCTTGTCCTGAACCAGGACGTAGGATGTCTTTTCCTTATCGCCCGTTTCCAGTCCCCGGTATGCCAGGGGCTGAAATCCAAAGGCTGTCTGGTAAAAATAGGCCACCTGTTTGGCGTTACCAACATAGAACTCAACGTAGTCGGTACCGTTGATGGGTAAAAAATCTTCGCTCATTTTAAAACGTTTAAGGTTTGTATTAATCATCAAGCCAGCTCAGATAATAATCCGGATCTTCGATATCCAGCGCTGCGGCCGTTAATTTCAGCGGTTTGAATGTATCAATCATCACGGCCATTTCATTGGTTTCTTTCTGCCCGATACTTTTTTCCACCGTACCGGGATGCGGGCCGTGCGGAATGCCTGTAGGGTGCAGGGTAAGCTGTCCGCGGTCGACATGCTTGCGGCTCATAAATTCGCCATCCACATAATACAGCACCTCATCGGAATCGACATTGCTGTGGTTGTATGGGGCGGGAATGGCTGCCGGGTGATAGTCGTACAGGCGCGGGACGAAAGCGCACATCACGTAATTGCGGCCTTCGAAGGTCTGGTGTACAGGCGGCGGCTGGTGGACCCGCCCCGTGATTGGCTCAAAATCATGGATAGACAGGGCATAAGGATAATGATAGCCATCCCAGCCCACCAGGTCGAAAGGATGGTTTGCATATTGGTAGGGAAAGATCATGTGATCCCTTTTAACATGGATGAGAAACTCACCCGTTTCATCATGGGTTTCCAGCTCACGCGGAACGCGGATGTCGCGTTCACAGAAAGGGGCATGCTCAAGTAATTGTCCTTTTTTGCTGACATAGCGCCCCGGAAAGCCGATGGCTGAATAGGATTCAACGATGAGCAGCCTGTTGGCCCTGCGCTCGAAATGGAGCTGATATATGACCCCCCGCGGGATGATCAGGTGATCGCCGGGCCCGAAAGGCAGCAGGCCATACATGGTTTTCAGCACACCTTCGCCTTCGTGGACAAAGATCATTTCGGAAGCACCGGAATTCTTAAAAAAATAACTATCCATGCTGTCTTCGGGTGCAGCCAGGATGATGGACAGGTCGTCGTTGAACATGATGGTCGTCCTGCTATCCAGGTAATCTTTTACGGGCCTGATCTTAAACCCCTGAAAACTCCTGTGTTGCAGGTTTGTTTCAATGGCTGCAACAGGAAGCACGGATAAGGGTTTGCCAATGGATTTAACCCGGGTCGGACGGTGATGATGATACACCAGCGAATAATCGTCGGAAAAGCCTTCCGTTGAAACCAGTTGTTCGGCAAAGAGGCTGCCGTCGGTTTTTCTGAATTGTGTATGTCTTTTATGGGGTATCTTCCCAAGACGATGGTAAAAGGGCATAATAAAAATTTGTTTGGGTATTCACGAATGATTTTTATCCTTATAATCCAACTTAAAGATAAACATTTTTATTCTTTTATTGTTCAGGAAAATGTTAACTGTTCCAAAACAGTTCATTATCAGGCATGGACAGACCATTATTTTCATCCTTTCCACTGGGACACATCATGCTTCCCAACCGCATCGTGATGGCCCCGTTGACGCGTTCACGGGCCGGTGCCGATGGCATGCCTTCACCCTTAATGGCCAGTTATTACAGCCAAAGGGCCGGTGCCGGGCTGATCATATCCGAGGCCACCAATATTTCACGACAGGGAACAGGCTATCCTTTTACACCCGGCATTTATACAAATGATCATATTGAAGGGTGGAAGGAGGTTACCCGGGCTGTTCATTCAGCGGGTGGAAGGATCTTTATGCAGCTCTGGCATGTGGGGCGTCACTCCCACCCTATTTATCAGGAGGATGGCGGAATCCCCGTATCCGCTTCCGCCATCCGTGAAAGGGGCAGCATAAAAACACCGGGTGGGATCACACAAACGGTGCAGCCGCTCAGCCTCGACACGGCCGGGATCAGGGCAATTACCGGGCAGTACGGGCAGGCGGCAGAAAATGCGATAAAGGCGGGATTTGATGGTGTCGAGATTCATGCTGCCAACGGCTATCTCATTGAGCAGTTTCTGCACGACGGCACCAACCGTCGAACAGATGCATACGGTGGAAGCCGTGAAAATCGCTCACGCTTCCTTTTTGAAGTTGTGGAAGAGGTTAGCAGGCGTATAAAAGCTGAAAGAACCGGCATTCGCCTCTCCCCCGGCGGGGAAAGGCTGGACGTTCACGATTCCGATCCGGCGGGGCTGTTCACATATGTAATAAAGCGGCTGAACGACAACCGGCTGGCCTATCTCCATATTATCGAACCCTTAAATAAAAACGCACAGATTTTAAAGGGCCTTCCTTCAGGTTTCACCCCTTATTTCAGAAAACGCTAT
>CAYOLA010000159.1:0-41766 GCA_964404735.1 uncultured Bacteroidales bacterium | reverse complement strand
GAAAGACCAAACAGGCCCCCTGGCTGCAATGGATGCCGCAATCCTTGCCAGGCTCAAAGAAACCTTCAGCATGGGGCACAGGCAACTGCTGGTGCTATACGGTGACGGGCAGCAGCGCCTGTTTGCTGCGGAGGAAGGAGAGGCCGGCAGGGAGATCCCCGTACAGGAAGGCGTTTATGTTGAAGATCAGGGAGGGGAGATCAGCTCCCTCAAAAACGGCCATGTAAGCATATTCCTCATCCCGGAGGGGATGGAAGTGGATGCAGCCGGCAGCGGCATCATTAAAAAATATTGATCAATCGTCAATCGAATGGCTATGCATCCGCAGCATGGCTGAAATATGTTAATTTTACAGAAATACTGTTTTTTTGATGCTGCCGGATGATGAACATTTTATGCGCGAAGCCCTGAAGGAGGCCCGGGAGGCGGGAAATCTCGGCGAAGTACCCGTTGGCGCCATCATCGTATGCAACGGCCGCATACTGGCCAGGGCGCATAACCTCAGCGAACGACTCAACGACGCCACCGCCCACGCAGAAATGCAGGCCTTTACAGCCGCCTCTGATGCACTGGGCGGGAAATACCTCGATGACTGTACACTCTACGTCACCCTGGAGCCCTGCCAGATGTGCGCCGGTGCTGCCTACTGGACACGCATAGGTCGCATTGTATACGGTGCCGGCGATGAAAAAAGGGGTTACACCCGCTTCGGATGCAACTTCCTGCACCCGAAAACGAAAGTAGATGCAGGCCTACTTGAAAATGACTGCAGCCTGTTGCTGAAAGATTTTTTTGAAAAGAAAAGAAAATGAAGAAGCGCGCTGATAATACCGCCCTCAAAAATGTGGCCCGTGAAATGGCCGCCGTGGCCGAATATCTCTGGCACAAAGGCTGGGCTGAAAGGAACGCCGGAAATATGTCGGTAAACGTGAGCCACTGCGCCGGGAAAGAAGACCTGGGGAAAAAACCGCTGAACATGAAGCTTGAAAAAGCCTTTCCGGGGCTCGAAGGACAGTTTCTCATGTTAAGCGGAAGCGGAACACGCATGCGCGACCTGGCCAAAAAGCCCATGGATAACACCTGCCTTGTCAAAATTGGCAGGGGAGGCGAAGATTACCTGATGAAGGCAAGCGGGAAGACCGGCCTGCTGCCAACCTCCGAGTTGCCCACACACCTGGCGATCCATCAGAAACTGCTTCAGGAAGGTAGAAGTGAAAAGGCCGTGCTGCATACCCATGTCAATGAACTGATCGCCCTAACACAAATAAAACCCTATACCGGCGAAAGGGCCATCAACGAACTGCTGTGGGGCATGCACCCCGAAACAATCCTTTTTTTACCCGATGGAGCGGGCTTCGTTCCCTATACCCTGCCCGGGACCCAAAATATCGCTGTAAAAACACTGGAAGCGCTGGAAGACCACCGGCTGGTGATATGGGAAAAACACGGCTGCCTCGCCATTGGCGAAAGCCTATTTGACGCCTTCGACCAGATCGACATACTGGCCAAATCGGCAGGCATATTCTTCATGTGCCGCAACGCGGGATTTGATCCCGAAGGCTTGAGCAAAACCCAACTGGAAGATATCAGAAAGCATTACCAAATCTGAACACCGTGGCGAAAGCCCGGAAAAACAACCGCCGGATGCAGAAAGTTTATTTATGCACCGGCCCGCATGTTAATTTTATTAATTTCGTGGTAAAGACCATATAATGGGCCGCATCAGCAAGGAAACAATCGATAAAATCATGGACACCGCCCGCATCGAGGAGGTGATCGGTGAATTTGTCAATCTCAAAAAGAGCGGGCAAAATTATAAAGGCTTCAGCCCGTTCACCGATGAGCGAAACCCGTCGTTTTATGTTTCCCCGGCCAAAAATATATTCAAATGCTTCAGTTCGAACAAGGGAGGCAGCGTGGTTACCTTCCTCATGGAACATGAGCATTACACCTACCCCGAAGCCCTGCGTTACCTGGCCGGGAAATATGGCATCGAGATCGAAGAGGATGAACAAACGGCCGAGGAAAAGGAAATAATGGATGAACGGGAAGCCCTTTATAACCTCAACGCCTTTGCCCTTAAATATTTCAAGCATATTCTTTTCGAAACCGACGAGGGTAAATCGGTCGGTTTGTCGTATTTCAAAGAAAGGGATTATACCACCGACACCATAAAAAAGTTTGATCTGGGCTACAGTCCCGAAAGCTGGGATGCCCTCACCAGGCATTGTCTTTCGGAAGGTTACAAACTTGAATACCTGATTCGCACCGGGCTGACGATCGACAAGGATGGCCGGCAATACGACCGTTTCCGCTCGCGGGTGATCTTTCCCATCCATAACCTGTCGGGCAGGGTGATCGGCTTTGGCGGACGTATCCTTGGCCGCGAGGAGAACAAGCCAAAGTATGTGAATTCGCCCGAGTCGGATATCTACAACAAAAGTGCTGCCTTATACGGGCTTCATATGGCCAAGTCAGAGATCATCCGTAAGGATAAATGCCTGCTGGTGGAGGGGTATACCGATGTGATCAGCATGCATCAGGCGGGATTTGAAAATGTAGTGGCCAGTTCGGGTACCGCCCTTACCACCGATCAGATCAGGCTGATCAGGCGTTTTACAAAAAACATCACCATATTATATGATGGCGATGAGGCCGGCATCAAGGCTTCATTCCGCGGCATCGACCTCATCCTTGAACAGGGGATGAACGTAAAGATCATCCTTTTTCCCGAAGGCGATGATCCCGACTCTTTTGTACGTGAGCACCGGCGGGCTGAAGTAAAGGATTTCCTGACGGAAGAAAAGGATTTTATCCGGTTCAAAACCGGTTTGCTTCTGGGTGAGACTGGCGGCGACCCCGTTAAACGGGCCGGACTCATCCGCGAGATCGTTGAAACCATTTCGTTGATCCCCGACAGTATTTACCGCAGCGTGTATATCAAAGAATGCAGCTCCCTGCTGGAAACCTCCGAGCAGGTGCTTGTGAATGAGATGAACAAGATCATTCGTGCACGCTTTAAAAAGGAACAGCTACGCACAGGTGATTACCTGCCCGAATCCGAACCGCTGAAAATCCCCGAAACGCCCGTGACCGGCCTTTCCGACAGCGGGGCGCAGGAAAAAGAGATTATCAGGCTTTTGCTGATGTACGGCATGGAAAACATCAATATCGAAGATGATAATGGAAAGCCGGCAGAAATACAGGTGGCGAAATACCTTGTTGAATCAATCCTCTCAGACGACCTGCATTTCAGCAAGGCTGTTTACCAGATGATCTTCGACAAATTTTCAGAAAAATACAGGCAGGGAAGCCTTCCGGCCATAAACGACTTTATAAACCATGAAATGGAACAACTGCGCAATACTGCTGCCGACCTGATGAGTTCACCCTATGAGCTGAGCCGCAACTGGGTTAAAAGAAGGATCCATGTTTCAGACGAAAATGCGCATTTAAAAAATTTGGTGCTAAACACCATCCTTTCCTTTAAGATCAAGAAGCTGGAATTGCAGCTTGGCGAGCTTGACGAGCGGATCAGGGATGCCGGGGGCGATGACACTTCGCTCACACTGCTGCTGCATGAACGGATCGAGCTTAAAAAGATCAGCGATCACTTCAATGCCCGTCTGAGCAGGATAATTACACATTAATTGTTTCCCGTGGGGGATAAAAACACAAGGGGATCGATTCTTTCGAAACGATCCCCTTCACTTACCTTCAGCCGTAGCCTCCGGTTTGTGCCAAGTTACTGTTATTGCGGCTAATGCTTTGGTTTCTTTCCCTCGCGGGTCTGTTCTCTCCGCATCGAAGCCTGGCTTTTCGCTGCCTTGACGGCTTTGTGTTGCCTGGCCCCAGCCTTTACCCGTTCTGTACCTGGCGCTGCCTCTGCCTTGCGGTTTCAGCGTTGCCCGGTCTTCCCGGACTCCGGCCAGCCCTTTATCGCTCGCCTGGTGAAACAAATATACACAATATAGGGTTGCCATGTCAAGGGAAAAAGCCCTCCAACAATCAACAATCCGCTAACAGTACTTATCAACAATTGTTAATAAAGGCCGGGGCCTATTCCACTATGAAGGAAACGCCCTCGCTATGTGCTCCAAACTCAGGTGCATACATGCATTGTATGCTTGAGATACCATTGGAAAAGCTGCCACGCTGGCTCACATTGAGGGGATATTCGAACACCCAGGTGCCTTTGGGAAGGTAGCTGAAAAAGAAGTTGACGGAAGCATCGCGAATGCTTTCGTAATATCCCAGCCCGCCCTGCCAGCGATAACCGGAAAGATTGCTGCGTGGCTCAAGCGCGGCCGCACGCATGTCTTTCAGGTGAACAAACTCCATGTCGCGATCGCTGCGGATCTCAATACGTGAAACAAGCTTGTCGCCGGGTTTAAGCGCATCCCCTCCATTAACGGGCACAAGCACCGGTCCTTCGGGGGTATTGGTTTCGCGGAAGAGTTTTTTCACGATCGACAAGGGTGAGGCGTGGGCAGTGATCTTGTCGAGGTCCTCAAAATATTGCCAGTATACCGCTCCCCAGGCGATGCCTTCGTTTGTTTTTGTCACCCTGATGTCCGCCATATCCGCCCTGATCTCACTTCCTGCCCATCGATGCCGGAAATACCCGGTACCAGCCTCTTTCTGCAGTCCGTCTACATTTGCGGGATCAAAAATTTCACCTCCCACCTCTATCTGCACTTCACCTTCTTCGGTGATCAGGTCAGCCCCCTGCATCAGAAGGGCATAGCATGCATCGGCCGTGGCCCTGGTGGTTTTCCAGTCGCGCGTTTGTTTATTCTTCAGCAACCAGGTTTTCATCAGCTCAACGGAAGCCGTATCCTTCATTATCTCCATAAAGGCCCCTGTAAGTAATGCCTGGGTTTCAACGGGTGCCTCGTGCCAGTAATAGCCGGCGTCGGATCTCCAGTACATTCCCATCTCATCATCGTAAAGAGCATGTTCCCTGATGGAGGTCATGATGAGCATGGGGAGGGGTTTTTCATCCATGCGATGCAGGGCCAGGGCAATCATTCCCTGCAGGTACTTGTTCTGCCTGCCCCAGTATTTTTTAGCCTGCTCCTTAAAATAAAGGAATGCCTCTTTGTATTTCGCATCTATTTCGTACCGTCCCAGAAAGTAACTTCTGGCATACAGATACTGTATCTGAGTCATCCCGAGGTGGTCATTTTTCAGGTAATCCTTATCCTTTTCCCTTATCCGGTTAAGGTCGTCCAATATACGCTCATCCATATAGGCTATTGCATTCCGGAGCATGTTACCGGCCAGGGCAGGCTGATCTTCCATCACGCCCAGCTGGAGCATTTTCCCGAATCCGCTCACGATATACTGGGTGATGTAGCGGTTGTCGCGCCCCCCTGCAAACCATGGCCAACCGCCATTGCCAAGCTGGTTCTGCTGCAGCTTGCTGATGGCAGCCGCCTGATCGTATTCCATCCTGTTCAGGTCGAAGAGCAACCCAAGCCGCTTCTTGCGTTCGCTCTCATCCTTTGCCTGCAATACCCAGGGAGTCTCTTCCAGGAGTGCATTTTTCAGATCCTGGTTCTTTTCAAGGTTCGAAAGCAGGGCATCAGGGGTGATATTCATCCAACTTTCGAACACATTTTTAATTTTCGGATGACGCCCGATGATGTGTGCTGCCAGGCCATTGGCATAAACCCTGTTGAATATCTGCTCGGAACATTCGTAAGGATATTCCATGAGATAAGGCAGCGCCTGCACGGCATACCAGGCCGGGTTGGCCGTAAACTCAAGCGTATAGCTGTAGTTGGTAAGTGTAGTGCCCGGGACCTGTGATTCAGCCAGCTTCTGGAAATGGAAAGTCCTGCTTTCATTACCTTTTACGGGTAGTGGCATCGACTCGGTAACCAGCATCCTGTTTTTCAGCACAGGGATCACCATCTCTTCACCGTCGCTGAAATCGCCCGATTCTGCGATGATCCGGTACATCACCGGCCCGGTGTTGTGGGGGATGCTGAGTTTCCACGACACATGGCTGCTGCCGCCTGCCGCTGCCTCAAAGCCGGTTTCCTCCTGTCCGATACCAAAGTCGTTACTGACTTTTTTCATGCTGATGGCATCATAAAGCTCCAGGGTGGCGGTTCCTTTCATGGTCTTTTCGGCAAGGTTCACCACGCGCGCGCTGAACCATATCTCATCGCCTTCCCTGAAGAAGCGCGGCTGATTCGGCATCACCATCAGGTCCTTGCTGGTGACCAGTTCCCTGCTGATCAAGCCTGAGCGAAGATCCTGTGTATGGGCAAGACCCATCATTTTCCAGCGTGTAAGTGCTTCGGGTACTGTGAAGCTGATCAGGATATCACCGTCTTCGTTTGTTTTCAGGTCGGGAAAGAAGAAGGCTGTTTCGCGAAGGTCACGCCGGATCTGAATTTCCCGCCGGCCTTCACCCGCAACGGGATCCTTATCTTTCACCGGTAAGGCTTCCGCCTGTTCGCTCACAGGCACGGCATCTTCAACTGCCTCTCCTTCGGCAAGGGGCAGGGCGCCGTCGAAATCGGCATCATCAACATTTCTCATATTGACTGCCGACTTGATCCCATATCCGGGATATCCAAATCCCTGGCTGTACAAGCCACTCCACACAAAAGAATTATAGACCCTGGGCGGAGGCGATTCGTAAGGCCGGTAAATGCGGTAGATCCTGCCGGCATTCGGGACAAAGGCCTGTTGGGCATCCCAAGCCGGAAAAAAGAAAGTTTCCTGATACAGGCTGAACAACCACTGCTGTGGCCTGAAGGCATCCAGCGAAGCATCGTACATGCCTGCCAGCATTTCTGCGGCCACCTTTTCGCCGGCCGATGACCGGATACGGATGTTCCAGCTTTCCTCCTGCCCCGGCAGTAGTTTTTCGCGGAAAGTGGCAAAACTGATGTCAAGCTTCTTGTCGGTATGCGGAACCCTGATCAATACCTGCTTGTTATAGTTTCGATTATGGCTCACAAAGACCAGGTTCACACCCAGGTTGCCGCGATCCTCCTCCCCGACCGGGATTTCGATTAAACGCTGTTCGCCACTGAGGTTGATCCATTCTCGTTTGACAAGCCCCTGTTTTCCGGTAAGTTCATACAATATTTGTACCTCCCGGAATGAGCTGCCAACAAGGAAAGAGGCCTTTTCACCCGGTTCAGCCAGTGTTTTTAACGGAACGAACCAGCTTGCCTGTTGCAGGGGTATGCTTTTCGAAGCCGGGTCGAAAAGCGTAAAAAAATGCGTACTTTTAACCTCTTCGCCAAAAATGTCGCGGGTAGTCATCACAACCTTGTATGCCCCGGGCGACCATTTTTTAAACAAGACAGCCTCCAGTTCCGCCTTTTCGGCGGTATTGAATTTTTTGCTGTAGACCGTTTTAACTTCCTCCCAGTTTTCCTTGTTGTCCTCATCACGATATGCCGTGTTGGGGAACATTTCCCTGAAGTTGCTTTCACCGATCATATAAATATCGGGACGTTGCCAGGTCCTTTCCTGTAATACCTGCCCGGGGCCCTGCAATTGAATGATCTTTAACGCAAGGGTGCCTGGTTCCGGCTCGCCATTGAGATTGGTGGTCCGGAGCGAATAATCTTGCAGGTCGTTGCTGTTGAGCAATTCCGGCATATCCAAATGGATCAGCAGGGATTTTGTCCCCACCGATACGGTTTTCTGTCCCGATTGTGTTTCTCCCGAAGGGTCGGTCACATCCACATAGATGGTATAATTGAATGACGGTTGCAGCTTTTGGCTCAATGCTGCATCGGGGATGGCGGTAAATTCGATGGAAAAATTCCCGTTTTCATCAGTTTTTGTCAGTCCCGAAGCAATTTCAGCTTCCCTGCTTTCAGGCAGGTAGGCCATCGCATAATAGCGATAAGGGAACCAGGCATTACGCACGATCCTGTATTTTACCTGAACCTGGCCGAGGGGGTTCCCTGCATAGGCCACGGCCCGGCCCTTAACGGTTACGGAGGCGTTAAGCCGGTAACTTCCCCTGAGCGGGTCGAAAAGGACTTCGAATCCGGGTCTTTTGTATTCCTCGACTGCAAAGGAGGTTTGCCCGCTTTCATTTTGTATGCGCATGTTTCCTGTAAGCCCGCCCACAGGTGCCGTAAAGGAAGCGTGAAATGATCCGTAATCGTTGGTTTTCAGTTTCAGTTCCGACACCTTCTGGTTGTTTGCATCATAAAAGGCAACGGTGGTTTTGCGGTTTTTTTGCAATTCGTAACGTTCGCCCGTACGGGTAAGCAAAATCCCCTTGAAATAAACACTTTGACCGGGTCTGTAGATCGCTCTGTCGGTGAAAAAATATGTTTTGTCGTAGGATCGTTCAGGGCTTTGGTGTTTTT
The DNA here is from genome assembly GCA_964404735.1 of uncultured Bacteroidales bacterium. Lineage (GTDB taxonomy): Bacteria > Bacteroidota > Bacteroidia > Bacteroidales > B18-G4 > B18-G4. The sequence goes on along the minus strand of CAYOLA010000159.1, from coordinate 33,409 downwards.
TGGATATGTAAAAATGATTGGGTGTGATGTAGCTGTCGTCGCCTTTCGTAAACTCCATGATCAGTCTGCCCCGGCTGCCTTCGCCGGCCTGAACAGAAAAATATCCTTCCGCATCGGTCGTATATGACCCTTTTTCGCTGAGCCTGTAATCCCTTCCGGCCCGGTCATATACCTCTTCATATAACTTTACCCTGACCCCGGGCATGCTTTTACCTGTTGCGCGCCCGAGCACATAATACATGAGGTTCCCGCTTTCGTCTTCCTTTTTGATATAACTGATGTTGGTGGTCCAGAAACGGGTAATGCTAACGATGCCCCTTGCCTTTTCAAAGCCGGGGTTGTCGGACAGCATGAGTCCATAATATCCTTCTGTCAGCGGTGGTATGGCAATTTCGGAGCGGTGCTGCTGATAATCCGTTTCGGCGGGTAATTCAGCCGACCATTGTTTAACGGGCCGCATCTTCCTGAATTCTTCCAGCAATTGCTCATCATTTTGTTGTCCTTTTCTGCTTAATGGTTCATGCGGGTCGAGCTCAACAACGCGCAGGTAAATGGTTTCAACATTCCTGAAGCCGATGGAAGCGAGTATGGGTTTTGCCGGCAGGTTGGCATGCATCACCTGGCAATCGAGTGATTTTGTTTCGATCGACCGCAGTAGTGTTTTGCAAAGGGCGGTTCCATAAGAATCTGGGTATTCCCTGATGGCCAGCCTGCAGTATTCGGCGGCTATCAGGCGATCACGAGCGTGATCATCCGATATCAGCGGCTGGTAAAGGTTTGCCGACCGGTCGTAAAATTTGGCAATATAATAATATACTTCGGCCACCGCTTCGTGACCGATATATTTGTTTTCCATCTGCTGAAGGCTGTGCAGGTAGGCTTCGTCCTTATCCGGGAAGGTGGCATGCCCATAAACAAAGCTGAGCCTGTTGAGGTCAAGGTCGACCAGTACCCCCGGATCCGGGTCGTGAAGGTGGAAGGCGATGAGTTGCTGATACAGTTCCAGGGCATGAAATTTCATCGAAAAGCTTTCCTTTTCTTCCAGCGCAAGCTTTACGAAACTCCCGGCTATATCCAGCATGCCCGGTTTATCTATTTCAAAACGCAGCGCAGGCCTGCCGGCCATAAATTCATCATTCTTATAAAAATCCAGTGCCCGCTGCGCCAGCAGATCATAAAGGGTTGGTCTGAATATATGCAGGCTATCCTCATTGTCGAGGATGGCTGAATAATCTCCGGCGGGGGTTTGCTGCAGCAAAGCGGGATTTTCAAGGGAAAGCCTTAATTCGCCGAAAATCTTTTCGGCAAAGGCTTTTTGGTCCCAGCTCTCCATATCCGTCAATTCATAGCCTTCCACATTGGTACGGTCGAGGATCTTGTAACGGTTCGAAAAATAATATCCCATATAGAGATCTGCGAGCAGGGAGTGGAGAACCTGCACCGATGGTTCCGAAAAATGGGCAAATGCCGCATTGATCTGCTCAATGCCTTCGCGATAATGATCTTCCAAAAAGCGTGACCCGAGACGGATACGGTATTCAAGGGCCCTGATCATCTGCGGTTCATCCTTTTCTTCCATGGCCATTTGCCAGATCCTGTCCACCACCGCGATGGCGGAACGCGGCTGTCCTTTCATCTCAAGGCTTTCCACTTCTTCCCAGAGTTTTTCATAATCGCCGGAGGCAACGGCCCCGGAAGCCACAACCGTCTTCACAATTAAATTACCGGCAAGGAACAACAGGCCGGAAAGAAGCAGTATGTTTAAAAAATATTTTTTCATGGCGTAAAATAATTGGTTCATTTATACAGGATAAAGATGCACGGGCATCCTGGATTCCATAAACAAAGATAGTTAATCCGGCCTTAATCAGGAAAAAGCCATTCAGGGTCAGGCGATTCATATTACCGGGATAAGCAGAATGCGATCGTGTTTCAGTCGAGTTTGGCTTCCATGGGATACTTCAGCCCTTCAATTTTCACCAGTTCTATTTTTACCGATCCGATGATCACGCTCGACTTCCCCAGTACGGGTGCCTTGTTACGGTCGTCGGTCACCCACAGGGTCATGGGATAGGGTTCCTGAAAGATCTCTCCCTGGGCCACCATGGGTTTAAACCGCAGGCAACGGAATTTCCCCAGCCGGGTTTCCACCACTTCGCGTCCCTCGAAGATAATTTTGCTCACATAGGCTGAATCGTCGAGGAAGAAATCAAGGTAGAAAACGTCCCCGGCTACGGCTTCAGTAAAATCGAGGGTACGCATGTAGTAAAAGGCGGACACGATATCCTGGACATTTGCCGGAATTGTTTTCTCGGTACGGCGGCTTTTGGCGATGCCGTTCTCATGGTCGAAGTCCACTTCATCTTCATATTTAAAAGAGCCTTCATGGGTACGGCGGATAAAATGGTAGGGGATGATCTTCTCTTCATCGACATAGGATTCGAACCGGTCATCAACCTTAAAGAACCAGTTAAACAACCCAACCGATTTCCCGATCACCTCCAGATGAAAGGTATTTCTTCCATTAAACTTTTTTGCATCATCCTTTATGCTGATGAAGCCCACGCCGGCCGAGATCCCGGAGGTGAGCCATGAATCGTAATATACCCGGTATTTACCGGATTCGCCACGTTGAAAGGGGATTTCTTCCACTTTGCGAACCAGTTCCTGTGCCATTATCCCGGCAGGGAAAAGCATGAGAAACAGGCCAATATAAGCTACTGCTTTTTTCATTTGGGTTTTCGTTTGGTGTGTGTATTTCAAAAAACATTCCAAACAGGATGTTGTTCGCTTAAAAAAACTTAAACCACCACATTGATGATGCGTTTGGGAACTACGATCACCTTTCGCGGGGGCTTGCCCTCCAGCCATTTTTGAGCTTCTTCCGCCCCGAGAACCTTTTTCTCAATTTCTTCTTTGCTCATATCGAGCGGAAATTCCAGTTTGAAGCGTAATTTCCCGTTAAAAGACACCGGGTAGAGGAATGTATCTTCGACCAGGTATTTCTTATCCCATGCGGGATATTCCGCACAGGCAATGCTTTGCTTATGCCCGAACTTGTGCCATAGTTCTTCGGCAATGTGGGGACCGTAGGGAGAAATGAGTATGGTGAGTGGTTCGAGGATCTTTTGTTTGCTGCATCCCAGTTCTGTCAGTTCATTCACACAGATCATAAAAGAGCTTACCGCCGTGTTGAATGAAAAACGTTCAATGTCTTCCCTTACTTTTTTTATGGTTTTGTGCAGCACCTTCCATTCCGCATCGCCCGGTTCTTCATCTGCAGGCATGAAAACACCTTCGGGCGTATGGTAGAGGCGCCAGAGTTTCCTGATAAAGCGGAACACGCCTTCGATGCCTTTGGTATCCCAGGGCTTGTGATGTTCGAGGGGCCCCAGGAACATCTCGTAAAGCCTTAATGTATCGGCTCCGTATTTTTCGATCAGCTCATCAGGATTTTGAACATTGTGTTTCGACTTCGACATTTTCTCAATCTCCCAGCCGCACATGTATTTTCCGTTTTCCAGCACAAATTTGGCATTGCTGAATTCGGGACGCCATTTTTTAAATGCCGCTGTATCGAGCATATCATTTTCAACAAAGCTGATATCGACATGGATCGGGATGGTGTCGTATTCCCCTCGCAGGTTGAGGGATACAAAGGTATTTTCTCCCCTGACGCGGTAAACGAAACTGGACCTTCCCTGAATCTTTCCCTGGTTGATCAGCTTTTTAAAAGGTTCGGCCTTGCAGGCGAGGCCGATGTCGAAGAGGAACATGCTCCAGAAGCGGGCATAGATCAGGTGTCCGGATGCATGTTCATCTCCACCTACGTAGAGGTCAACATCCTGCCAATAGTCATTGGCTTCCCGTGAGAAAAACTCCTTGTCGTTCCAGGGGTCCATATAGCGGTAATAGTACCCGCTTGACCCGGCAAATCCGGGCATGGTATTTGTTTCGAGCGGATAGCCGTCTTTGTTCACCCAGTTTTTGGCCCGTGCCAGGGGAGGTTCTCCGCTTTCGGTGGGCAGGTATTTATCCACTTCGGGAAGTTTGAGCGGAAGTTCGCTTTCGTCGAGGGGATAGGGCATTCCGTCCTTGTAATAGATAGGGAAGGGCTCGCCCCAGTAGCGTTGGCGGCTGAAGATAGCGTCGCGCAGGCGGAAGTTCACGGTTCCGCATCCGATGCCTTCTTTGCTCAGCCAGTCGATCACGGCCCTGATGCCATCCTTCACATCCATACCTGTGATAAAACCCGAATTGATCATTTCTCCTTCTTTGGCATCATATGAATCGTCCCAGCTAAGCGGGTCGCCGGGTTCTTCACCAGGTTGTTTCACCACCTGCAAAATGGGAATGCTGAAATGCCTGGCAAAGGCAAAGTCGCGGCTGTCGTGGGCAGGCACGGCCATGATGGCGCCAGTGCCGTATCCCATCAGAACATAATCGGCTACCCAAATCGGGATTTTCTCGCCGTTTACCGGATTGATACCATATGATCCGGTAAAAACCCCGGATATTTTTTTTATTTCGGAGGCCCTCTCCCTTTCCGACCTGTTCATGGCCATCTCCACATATTCCCTTACTTCGGCTTTTTTCTCTTCTGTCGTGATGGTCTCCACCCATTCATGTTCCGGTGCCAGCACCATGAAGGTTGCGCCCCATAGTGTGTCGGGCCGGGTGGTGAATATTTCGAGGATCTTATCATTGTGGCCTTCGATGCAGAACCTGACCGTTGCCCCTTCCGACCTGCCGATCCAGTTCTTCTGTACTTCAATCAGTGATTCTGTCCAGTTGATTGAAGACAAGCCATCGAGCAGTCGTTGGGCATAGGCGGTGATCCTCAGCGACCACTGCTTCATCAGCTTGCGTTCTACCGGGTGTCCGCCACGTTCCGAAACCCCGTCCTTTACCTCGTCGTTGGCCAATACGGTACCCAGCTCCGGGCACCAGTTCACCCAGGTATCGGAGAGGTAGGCCAGGCGGTAGTTCATCAGCACTTCCTGCTGTTTTATTTCGTTCATGCCCTTCCACTCCGTAGCGGTAAATAAATCGCATTCATTACAAGCTGCATCAATGCCCTGGTTGCCATCTCGTTCAAAACAAGAAACCAATTCTGCAATGGGTTCGGCCTTATCCGTTTTATTGTTGTACCAGTGTTTGAAGAGTTGAATAAAAGTCCACTGCGTCCATTTATAATATTTCGGATCGCAGGTTCTTACTTCACGGTTCCAGTCAAAGGAAAAGCCGATCCGGTCGAGTTGTTCGCGGTACCGGTTGATATTTTTATAGGTAGTGATCTGCGGATGGGTTCCGGTTTGTATGGCATATTGTTCGGCCGGCAGTCCGTAGGCATCGTAGCCCATAGGGTGAAGCACGTTAAAGCCCCTGTGCCGCATATAGCGGGCATAGATGTCGGAGGCGATGTAGCCCAGCGGATGGCCAACATGCAACCCCGCCCCGCTTGGGTAGGGAAACATGTCGAGCACATAGTATTTTGGTTTGGAAGAGTCGTTATGGGCAGCAAAGGTTTTGTTTTCCTGCCAGTACTCCTGCCATTTCTTTTCAATATCCTTAAAGTTGTATTCCATTGATAACGTCATCATTTAATCGAATGCGAAAATACAAAAAGAAGTCAGTAGTCAGCAGTTGGGGATACAGAATATCTGCCGGGGCTGATCTTACAGGCCGGTACTTGAACGATGAAATCTGAAATCTGAAATGAAGCCGGAAAGATCATTATCACAAACCGAATAGAAATTGCATGTGAAAACAGGGACGGGTACCGGGTGCCTGGGAATTAACCATGTAGCCATTTAACACTGAAACCTTGATATTTCGGGACAAGCACCGGGGCCTCTTGCCAGATAAGGGGACCCGGTACAACAATCCAATAAAATCATTAATTTTGTTGCAACATCAATCCCTGCCAACCCATGATCAAAAGAGATGAACGTTATCAGCGGCGCAAGCTGCAATCGTCAAAGGCCACGGCCCTGATCAGCATCATGCTGGTTTTGTTTATGCTCGGTTTGCTCGGACTGGTAGTGCTTCATGCCCGAAAACTTTCCGACTACGTGCGCGAAAACATCGGTTTTTCCATTTACATGAAAGAGGGAGTCAGGGAATCCGGTATCATTCAATTGCAAAAAACCCTTGATGCAGCTCCTTTTATCAAGTCGACAGAGTATATTACGCCCGAGCAGGCAGCGGTTGAACTGCAGGAGGATCTGGGCGAGGATTTCATCAGTTTTCTGGGGTATAATCCTTTGCTCCCTTCCATTGAATTGAAGTTAAAGGCCAATTATGCCAATCCCGACAGCCTGGAGGTGATCGAAAAAGCATTGCTTGCCAATCCCGATGTAAAGGAAGTATATTACCAGAAAGACCTGGTTCACATGATCAACCGTAATATCAGGCGCATCGGGCTGGTGATCATGGGCTTCAGCGCCCTGTTGCTGATCATTGCCGTGGCCCTGATCAATAATACCATCCGGCTTTCGTTGCACAGCAGGCGATTTCTTATCAAGACCATGCAACTGGTGGGAGCCACCGGTTGGTTCATCAGCAGGCCCTTCCTGTGGAAAGGCATTGTGCAGGGCATGTATGCGGCCTTCATGGCACTCATCTTCCTGGGGGTGATCCTCTACTTCTCACAAAAGGAGATTCCCGAGCTGGTAAACCTGCAGGATATCGGGCTTATCCTCACCTTATTCGGCTTCGTTTTCCTGGCAGGCATCATCCTGACATATTTCTCGACTTTTTTCGCCCTTCGGCGTTACCTGAGGGCCCGTATTGATCAGTTATACCTGTAGTTGTGATGCAGGTAAATAAATTACCATGTAAGGCCTGACGGAATTAACGGCTTTGATGAATTCGTGTTTCTGTTGGATTATATTGTTAAACACAGTATTTTTGTCATTTGAAGCTGTTCCTGTAACATGCTTCAGGCCCTTAATCCTTCAAAGTATATAACAGGAAAAACAACATCATATGACTGCCGGTAAAAAACAAAAGATCATTAAATCGGGCGATGTAAAGGGGCAGAAATCCCCGGATGCCATCAAACCTGGCGGGGAGCAGGCTGGCTCCTTTGCTTTTGGCAGGGAAAATTATCGTTTGCTGATCATCGGTCTGGTGGTGATCCTGGCGGGTTTCCTGCTCATGATCGGGGGCGGATCGGACGACCCGAATGAGTTCAGTGAAGGCATTTTCAGCTTTCGCCGGATGACCCTGGCCCCCATTCTTGTGCTCGCGGGTTATGTTATTGAGATCTACGCGATCATGAAAAAATCCAAGGACTGATCCTTTCCCTTTAAACGATGAATTGGCTCGAAGCACTCATACTGGGAATTATCCAGGGGCTTACCGAATTTCTGCCCGTAAGCAGCAGCGGCCATCTTGAACTGGGCAAGGCCATACTGGGCGTTAATGCCGAAAAAAGCCTCGTTTTTACTGTTGTTGTACACGGCGCAACCGTACTCAGTACGATTGTCGTTTTTTTCAGGGACATCCTGAAACTGATAAAAGGCCTGCTGGCTTTCCGCCTGAATGAGGAAACGCTCTTCGTGGCCAGGATCTTTGTATCGATGATCCCTGTACTCATCCTTGGTTTGTTCTTTAAACGGGAGATTGAACAGTTCTTTACGGGCAACGTGATGTTTGTCGGGTGCATGCTGCTCGTCACATCCCTGCTACTTTCCCTGACATATCTGGTGAAACACAACGAGCGAAAGATATCATTTATTGATTCTTTCCTTATCGGACTGGCCCAGGCTTTTGCGGTGCTTCCGGGCATATCCCGCTCAGGGGCTACCATTTCCACAGGCCTGATGCTGGGAAACAAAAAGGCCAATGTTGCCCGCTTTTCTTTCCTGATGGTGTTGATCCCCATCATCGGGGCAAACGCAAAAGACATTATCGACGGGGAGAGCGGGGCTGCAGGGGGTGTGGGACTGCTTCCCCTGGCCGTCGGGTTCCTGGCTGCTTTTATATCCGGTCTGCTGGCCTGCCGTTGGATGATTGGCATCGTTAAGAAAGGAAAGCTGATATATTTTGCCATTTATTGTTTTATTATCGGTACCGCCGCCATCATCGCGGCAGCATTTTTTATCTGATCATAGGTTTTGTCGCATAAAAAAACATACAACTTTGCGGAGGGAGAATTTTTACTGGTTGACAAGCCGGAGGGGTGGACTTCCTTCGATGCCGTGAACAAGATCCGTCATCTGCTCAGGCATTACCTGGGAATTAAAAAGATTAAGGTGGGGCATGCCGGCACGCTCGACCCGCTGGCCACAGGCCTGCTGCTTGTTTGCACAGGCCTTAAAACCAGGGAGATCGCCGGGCTGACAGGTCTCGACAAGGAATATTCGGGTACTTTTTTTATCGGTGCCTCCACGCCTTCGTACGACCGGGAGACGGAAGTTGACAGGCAGTATGACACGGATCACATCAGCCAAGAAAGAATCCGGGATTGCGCAAATGACTTTACCGGCCGTCAAATGCAGGTGCCGCCGGCATATTCAGCCATCAAGGTGGGAGGCACCCGTTCGTACAGGAAGGCCCGGAGCGGTGAAGCCATGATCATGCAGCCGCGCGAAGTCTTCATCCGTGAATTTGAAATTACCGAAGCGGGCATTCCGTTCACCACTTTCAGGGTACTTTGCAGCAAAGGCACTTATATCCGCTCGCTGGCCAATGATTTCGGCCGGGCACTCAACAGCGGGGCTTACCTTTATTCGCTTCGCCGGACGAAGATTGGGGATTACAAGCTGCGGGATGCATTGGGGCTACAGGAACTGGAAACAATTCTCCGAACATTAAAGACAAACTACTGATTTTCAAATTACTTGCTGTTGCCTTTAGAAACCTGAGGCTCAGAAAGTGCTAATACATAAGGGAAAAGGTTTGACAAGAGCTGCTTTTTTACGTATCTTTGCAAATTCATTTCCTGACGACTAAAATAAACTGAGAAGAATGAAATTATCGCATTTCAGATTTCATTTACCTCCTGAACTCATTGCCAATCACCCACCTGCCAACAGGGACGAATCAAAGATGATTGTATTGAATAGGAAGGATGGTTCCATTGAACACAAAACTTTCGGTGACATCCTGTCGCATTTCGACGATGGGGATGTTTTCGTAATTAACAATACCAAGGTGTTTCCGGCCCGTCTTTACGGGACCAAGGAAAAAACCGGTGCAAAGATCGAAGTATTCCTTCTTCGTGAACTGAACCAGGAAACCAGGTTGTGGGATGTTCTGGTTGACCCGGCAAGAAAGATCAGGATCGGGAACAAGCTTTATTTTGGCGAAGATGATGCCCTGGTGGCCGAGGTGATCGACAACACCACTTCGCGTGGCAGAACGCTCCGTTTTCTTTTTGACGGGCCTTATGAAGAGTTTAAGCAAACCATTTACCGGCTTGGCGAAACACCCCTGCCGAAAATACATAAGCGCAAGGTGGAGCCACAGGATGAAGAAAGGTATCAGACCATCTATGCCAAGCATGAAGGAGCCGTGGCTGCCCCTACGGCAGGCCTGCACTTCAGCCGGGAACTGATGAAAAGGCTCGAATTGCTTGGTGTGTCCTTTGCCGAGATCACCCTGCATGCCGGGCTCGGAAACTTCAGGAATATAGAGGTGGAAGACCTGACCAAGCATAAAATGGATTCGGAAGAGGTCATCATTGATGAGATTAATTCCGCCATCATTAACCAGGCAAAGGAAAAACGCAAAAAGGTCTGCGCAGTTGGAACCACCTCCATGAAAGCTCTTGAAACAACTGTTTCCATCACAGGAAAGGTAAAACCTTTCAGCGGCTGGACCAACAAATTTATTTTTCCGCCTTACGAATTCAAGGTTGCCGACGCCATGATCACCAACCTCCACCTGCCCCAGTCGTCCATGATGATGATGGTGGCAGCCTATGCAGGTTATGATTTTCTTTTACAGGCATACAAGGAAGCCGTCGACAAGAAATATCAATTCTTTACCTACGGTGATGCAATGCTGATCATCTGACCGCGTACACTTTTTTTACCAGCGAAGCTGATCTTCGGTTAACAGTATCTTTGTTTTTCAGAATTTTGGTTTATCCGTCAAAAGAAATTATGCCCTCAGAGCCTGAAAAATACGCCATCATCACTGCCGGTGGCAAAGGTGAAAGAACGGGCCTTCCGTTTCCCAAGCAGTTCATGGAACTTAAGGGGCTTCCCCTGATCATGCACAGCATTTATGCTTTCCTGGCGTATTCGCCAAAAATTAAGCTGATCGTGGTTTTACCGGCCGGCATGGGGAAAAGCTGGGAGGAGCTATGCCGGAAATACCGCTTTGAGCATGTTCATACTGTCTGCACCGGTGGAGAAACCCGCTTCCATTCCGTCAGGAACGGCCTGGCACATGCCGAATCCGGAAGCCTGGTTGCCATCCACGACGCTGCCCGGCCCCTCATGTCAACAGCCCTGATCAGCCGCTGCTTCAGCATGGCCGCACAAAAGGGCACGGCCGTCCCTGTTATCCCTCCAACCGACTCAGTCAGGGAAGTTATTGGCAAAGAAAACCGCCGTGTCGACAGGAGCAGGCTGGTGATGGTGCAAACCCCGCAGGTATTCGAAACAAACCTGATCAAAGCGGCCTACGAGCAGCCGTGGGATCCTTCTTTTACCGATGATGCATGCGTTCTTGAAGCCGGCGGCGAGCGTATCTGGCTGGTTGAAGGCGAAGCCCGGAATATCAAGGTCACCACCAAAACCGACCTGGCCGTTGCCGGTGCATTGATGCGTGATGCCCGCTGAAATCAGCGCTTATTCCTGCCTTTCCAGTTATAGGAAAGCAGGTTTCCGCCTATTCCGCTCAGGGAGATAAAAACAAAATATATCAACTGGAAGGGCAGGTACCAGGCCATCAGCTTGCGCTGATCGGCAAAACCCGCAGCCATCCACAGTATCGGGAAGTCGATGATGCATTTTACAAGAAAGGCTGCCAAAAACAGCAGGAAGACCCCAGGAATAAAAGCCGATACGATCAGTGAGGTGAGTAGTCCCAGGTTAAAGAACATTACCGCTACTGCCGTGAAGACAAGAAAGCCGTTCCGGTATGCCGGGCTCTTTGCCACCCAGCGGAAACGCTGTTGGATGAAGCTGCGAAGGTTCGCCGAAGCATAAGTGTGAACCATGGCCTTGCGGTCTTTCGCAAAAGTGAGGGATTTCTTCCTGTAGAGGCGGATGAATTTTTCGAGCAGAAACATATCGTCTCCACCGCCAATGTGCATGTTTCCGCCAAATCCGCCGGCCTCTTTGTAGGCTTCCTTTTCATACAGCAGGTTTGCTCCGTTGCACATAACGGGCATACTTCTTTGCGCAGCCCCGGCCCCGGAAGCCACCAGGCTCAGCAGTTCCAGTGCCTGGAAAGAAGAAAGGAAGCCCCCGGGTTTACGGATAGCAACAGGCCCTGCTACCATCCGGCTCCCGGTTTTTTCGTAATAATGAACCATTGTCCGCAGCCATCGCCTACCGGGAAAACAGTCGGCGTCGACCGTAGCGATCAGCCTGCCCTGTGCCTGGCCGATGCCCAGGCTGAGGGCTTGTTTCTTTCCGTTCATCCCCTTTCCGGCATGAAGGATTTTCAGGCCCGGAAATGTGCTGAACTCATGCAGAACAGCAGGGGTTTGATCAGAAGAATGGTCGTTTACCACGATGATCTCAAAAAGCTGCCCGGGGTAATCCTGTTCAATAAGGCGTGTCAGGATTTTCCCAATATTTTCTTCCTCATTGCGAACTGCAAGCACAATGCTGACAAACACGGAAGGCGGGTTTGAAGAAGAGATCCCCTGCAATTTCGCCCAGCCGATGGTAAAAAGCGTGATCAGCGCCGAATAAGCAAGTCCTCCGGTCGATAATACCCATAATATGATCATCTCAGCCGTGCTCATAAACAGATTTTCTAAAAAACTTCAGCTTAAACACAAACAGGGCCCCGGCCAAGGCCGGCAGTACCAGGTTTATTAGCCACAGGGCTGTGGAAGCCGCTACAACTCCCAGAGAAACGGCTACCGGCATGTTATCGGCTCCCCCGAAATAAATACCGATAAAAAACAGGGATACCGAACCGCGAACGCCAAGCTCAGCGATGGCTACTGTGGGAATCATCGTCATCACAAAAAAGATCAATCCGATCAGCAACATCCCCTGGAATAAGGGAAGCTTTACCGAAAACATCAGCAACAGAAGGTAAAACTGCAACGAAAAGATAAAAAACCTGAAAAGGCTCAGCAGGATCACTACCATCAGTTCTCCTGTGGTATATGCCGAAAGGATATGAATATAGGATGTCAGCTTTTCAAGCAGTTTACCACGGAGTTTCCCGGCCAGGGTGGATAGAAGTGAAATATTGAGGAACAGGAGGGTAAACAGGACATTCAGCAACAGGATGAGTAACATTCCTCCCCAGAAAAAATAATCATACATATACAGGGGAATATTAAAAAACCGGAAAATGCCTTCATCGCCGGAGCCGATCAGCATCAGCAGGCAGAGGGTTCCGGCAATAAAAGTGACCAGCAACTGGCTCATGCTGCCCAGGATAGTGATCAACACGCCTTCGATGCGATTGGCCTTTTCGAGGATGAAAACCCGGCCGAAATAGTCGCCCACCCGGTTGGGAGTAAAGGCACTGACGGCCACGCCCGTCAATACCGCCCTGAAAGCACTGAACCAGCTCACCCTTTCTATCTTGCTGATCAGGTATTTCCATTTCAGGGCTTCGGTGCTCCAGTTGACCAGCATCAGCAACAGAACCAGCAACAGTATTTCAATGAAGCGCGTATTGCCGAATTGCCCGGAAAAAGAACCGAATACCTCAGGCAGGTCCTTTTTGGTAAATACCTGACGGTAGATGAAACCATAGGTAACTGCGATGATCAGTATCCTGATCAGGTAATTGTATGTTTTGCGTACCTTTGTTCTCATCCGCACATCATCATGATAACAGCTTTATCCAGCGACCGTATCATATTGGGAATAGATCCCGGCACCAACATCATGGGGTATGGATTAATACACCATAAAGGTAATAAAATTGAACTGATCACACTGGGGGTGTTAAAACTGGGCGGTTTTCCCGACCACGGGATCAAGCTAAAGAAGATATTTGAGCGGACACGTTCACTCATTTCGGAGTACAAACCCGACGAACTGGCCATAGAAGCACCTTTTTACGGAAAAAACGTGCAGTCGATGCTCAAACTGGGCAGGGCGCAGGGTGTGGCCATGGCCGCTGCGCTGAGCCTTGGCATTCCAATTTTTGAATATTCGCCCCGGAAGATCAAACAATCGATCACCGGCAAGGGCAACGCATCAAAGGAGCAGGTAGCGGGCATGCTGACCACCCTCTTGCTGATCAAAGACCCGCCCGAATACATAGATGCCACCGACGGGCTGGCCGTTGCGGTATGCCATTATTTCCAGCGGAAACCGGTAGCGGGAGGTGAACATTATCACAGCTGGAAGAGTTTCGTTACCAAAAACCCGGGAAAGGTAAAATGAAGATCGCTGCACTGGTTTCGGGAGGAGTCGACAGCTCTGTGACCATTCCCATTCTTAAAAAGATGGGATATGATCCGCACATCTTTTATATTAAGATTGCGATGGAGGATGAACCGGGATTTATCGATTGTCCTTCGGATGAAGACATTGAGATCACCACCTGGATTGCCCGGAAATACGGGCTCAAAATGGATATCGTAGACCTGCAAATGGAATACCGCGAAAGGGTCATCAGCTATACCATGGAGACTGTCAGGATCGGGCTGACCCCCAACCCCGACGTAATGTGCAACAGGCTGATCAAGTTTGGGAGTTTTATTGATAAATACGGTGGTGGCTTTGACAAGATCACTACGGGGCATTATGCTTCGGTAGCTGAAAACCGTAAGGGCTTTTTTCTGGGAACGGCCCGCGACAGGGAAAAGGATCAGAGTTATTTCCTTGCACGGATCACCTATGAGCAGCTTTCCAAAGCCATGTTCCCGATCCATGACATGCTGAAGGCGGAGGTACGCAGCATGGCTGAGGAGATGGGGCTTCCAAGTGCTCAAAGGCCCGACAGCCAGGGCATCTGCTTTCTGGGTAAGATCAACTACAATGACTACATCAGGAAATATGCAGGGGAAAAGCCCGGAGAAATCATCGAACTGGAAACGGGGAAGGTATGGGGTGAACACAAAGGCCTGTGGTTCCATACCATCGGGCAGCGGAAGGGCCTGCGACTAAGCCGGGGCCCCTGGTTTGTAGTCAAAAAAGATATTGAAAAGAACATATTGTATATCTCGAACGGTTATGATCCGGTTGCCCAGTACAGTGACAAGATCTACCTGGAAGATTTTCAGTTCATCAATCCCAATGACCCGCTGCAGCACGAAGAGGGGAAACAAATCACCTTCAAGATCAGGCATCAGCCGGCCTTTGGCAAAGGGATACTGGCAAAGGAAGGGCCGCTGCACGTGATCATCCCCGATGAACCGGTAGCGGGAGTAGCTCCCGGGCAGTTCGGGGTGGTTTACGATGACGATAAAAGGATCTGTCACGGCAGTGGTGTGATCACATTGAAATAGTTAAAACGACAATTATGGAAAATTTTGTGATCTATAATCCGGTAAAGGCCTATTTTGGCCGTGGTGTTATCGGGGAAATGGCTGATGAAGTCAGCCGGCGCGGCAGCCGCGTATTGCTTATTTATGGCAAGGGCTCGATCAGGGAAAACGGCATCTATGATGCGGTGATGGAGCAGTTGAATGAGGCCGGCGCCACAGTAACCGAATACGCCGGCATTAAGCCCAACCCGGTGATTGAGGATGTCAGGGTGGCAACAGCCCTGGCCAGGGAGAAGGATGTTGAACTGATCGTGGCCGTGGGCGGCGGCAGTGTGATCGACTCGGCAAAGGCCATAGCCGTGTCGGTACCGGGACATGCCGACCCATGGGACTATGTAAAGGGCAAGGAAACGCCGCAGAAAGGGATCCCGCTGATCGCGGTGTTGACGCTTGCCGCTACCGGAACGGAGATGAACCGCTTTGCGGTGATACAGGACGATACCGGCAAAGAAAAGCTGGGCTTTGGCTATCCGCCCATGTACCCGGCCGTGTCGTTTCTCGATCCCTCCTATACCATCAGTGTACCGGCCGATTATACGGCATACGGCATCTCCGACCTCATTGCACATGCTCTGGAAGCATATTTCGGTGCGGGGGATGCTTCCCTTTCCGACCGTTTCGTGCTGTCGATCATCAGCGAAGCCATGGAATACGGACCCCGCCTGATGAAGGATCCCGACAGTTATGAGCTGCGTGCAAAGATCATGTATGCATCTACCATGGCCCTCAACAACCTGACCATGTATGGCAGGGTGTCGGGCGACTGGGGTGTGCACAGCATCGGGCATGTATTGTCGGTACTTTATGACCTGCCCCACGGAGCCACGCTTTCCATTGCATACCCGGCATGGATGAGACTACATGCAGAAAAAGCCGGAGACCGGATTCGCCACCTGGGAGGAGAACTATTTGGCGTGGACACTGTGGAAGATACCGTTACCGGATTTGAAGACTTTTTCACGGGGATCGGCAGCCCGGTCAGGCTGTCGCAAACAAAACTGAAGTCGCTCCAAAAGGAAGAAATTATCCGAACACTCAGAAATAACCGGGCCGGCGGAGCCCACCACCGCCTGAACAGTGATGATTATCCCGTACTCACTGAACTGATGTGGTAATACATTACCTTTTCAGCACCTTCATCAGCACCATGTTCCCGTCATTCATCACGATCCGGCAGAAATAGATCCCCGGGTGCACATCCAGCATATCGACCCTCCATTCACAGGGTGCCGGGCAATCCACTTTAAGATCCTTTACAAGGTTCCCCATGATATCGGAGATCTGTATACTGCCAACCGGCCTGTTGCTCTCTATCAAGAGGTAATCGCGACAGGGATTCGGGAATACACGCAGGTTTGCATCATCGATTTCCTCAATTCCTACAAGTACCGTAATATAGTTAAGCTTGGCAATGGAGTCGGAGCCGCCCGGACCGCTCACCTTCAGGCTAACCGTATATTCGCCTGAGAATAAATAGGTATGGGACGGGTTTTGCTGGATGGAGGTACCCCCATCGTCGAAATACCATTTCCAGCTGTTAACCACACCGCTTGTCTGATCGGTAAAATTAACCGTAAGCGGAAAGTGGCCGGAAGTGGGATATCCGGTGAAATCAGCCAGCGGAGCGGCATCAGAAACATTGATATAATTATATTTAGTTTCCGTATCGGTACCCCCGGGGCCGGTCACCGTAAGGATGACCGTATAATTGCCGGAACTTGCATACTGGTGCACCGGATGCTGCAGGCTTGAAAAAGAACCGTCGCCAAAGCTCCACGACCAGGCATTGACCGTATCGGTGGAAAGATCTGTGAAACTAACACTCAAAGGAGCAATACCTGAAGTGGGGTTTCCGCTGAATGCAGCGGATGGTGCCGGATAATTCACAGTAATATAATCGGTTTTCGTATGTGTGTCGCTGCCGCCGGGTCCGGTCACGGTAAGGGAAACGGTGTACAGGCCCGGATCCTGATAGATATGTTCAGGATGCTGAACGGTGGATGTCCCTCCGTCGCCGAAATCCCAGCTCCAGGTGTCGACACTGTCAAGTGAAAGGTCGGTGAAGTTTACCGTAAGCGGGAAGATACCCGTTGTAATGTCGGCTGTAAAATCGCAGGTGGGCGGAAAATAGTTCACCTGAATGTAATCGGTCTTGGTGGTGGAATCGCTGCCGCCGGGGCCGGTCACAACGAGCTTTACGGTGTAGAGGCCCGGATCATTGTAAATGTTCATCGGATTTTGCTGGGTGGAGGTGTTGCCATCGCCAAAGTCCCAGTCCCAGGTGTTTACCGTGTTTTGGGAGAGATCGGTAAACCCGACATTCAGCGGGGGCAATCCTGAAGTTGGAGCACCCGTAAAGTCGGCAACCGGAGCGGCATAAGGGTTATAAAGGTCCGACCACCATACCCCGCGTCCGTAAGTGGCGGCATAGATGCGGCTGTCGTCAGGGTTGCTGCCATCATAGTATATATCCAATTCGGTTACCACCACGTTGGGCAATCCGTCGTTAAAGGGAACCCAGTTGGCCGCATCGCGTTTCACGTAAACGCCCACATCGGTTGCGGCATATAATTCAATGCCCGAATACTGGGTGTTCTGTATCACGCACATCACAGGCAATAGCGGAAGGCCTGAAGAAATGTTGCTCCAGCTTCCGCCGCCGTTGGTGGTTTCATACACACCATGGCTGTTATAGGCCCCCATCGAAACCCATACGTGGTTGGGATCGGTATGATCAACGGCGACATAGGTAATATTTGAACTGCCCACGGGGAGATTTGAGGTGATGTTGGTCCAGGTCTGGGCTGCACCGCCCCCATTGGTGGTACGGTAAATATTGCCATGGGTTGCGGCGTAGATGTACGAGGTGTTGCTGGCAGATATGGCCATCGACTGCAGGTTTGTGGAGCTTCCCTGATTACTGATCTGCGACCAGCTTGAACCCTGGTTGGTCGTCTTGTACACATCCTTATAGCCAACATAAAGCGTTTGATGGTTCACGGGGTCGATGATATAGGGGGTACACCAGGCCCCGCTTCCGGGCAGGCTGCCGGTGATGTTGACACTGTTATTCCAGTAGTCGGTGGTACGATAAATACTGCCATAGTATAATGCCCCGTATTGTACATTCTGGTTGGTATAGTTCACGATACATTCAAATCCGTCGCCTCCGATCACATCGGTCCATGTGCCTGTCAGCAGTGCTTTGGTCCCGTTATCCTGTAAACCGGTTATCACCTCATCGGCAGCGGTTTGCCCCACTCCCAGGCGGTAGATCTGTGAAATGGCCTTACCGCTTGAAAGGTGTGTCCAGGAGCTTCCACCGTCACTGGTTTTATACAGGCCTCCATCGTTACATTCGAAAAGGGTGGATGAGTTGCCCTGGAAGGCAAAGTAGTGTTTGTCGGCATGAACGGTCTGAATGCCCGTACATCCCGACCAGTGGTTAACGATGTTGAAGGAAGTACCTCCATTGGACGTTTTCCATGTATTCACGCCCCCCACGTAAACAACATTGGCATTGTTGGGGTCGGCGGCGATGCAAAGGTCATACCATCCCTGCCCTCCGGTGCCGGTACCGCTGCAACTCCATCCCAGCAGGTTATTGCCTGAGATGGTCCCATTAAACACCTGGGAGTAGGAGGCGCCGCTGTTTGTCGACTTGTATACGCCCAGCAGCCCGCTGTTGGTAGAAGCAACCACGGCATAAACCCATGTCGGCTGGTTATAGCTCACGGCCAATTCCGTTCGGATGCCTGAATAGCTGGCCACCTGGCTGAAACTGCTTCCCGAATTGGTTGAAAGGTAGATGGCTGTTGTTGACGAACCTTCGGTAGAGGCGTAGAGGGTGGTGGGATCGCCCGGTTTGAATTCCATATCGATAAAGGCGGTAGTGGTTGTCAGTGTCCAGTTGACGCCGCCATCGGTGGTTTTATATACCCCATTGGTGGTAGCAGCATACATGTTCTGGTAGCCCGAGGTTGGATCCATCAGCAGGCGGTTGATCCGCACTTTCTGGCTGGCTGTAAACGTAAGCCCCGTGGTTGTCCAGGTGGCGCCGCCGTCTATCGATTTCAGCACACCGATGCTGTTGTTATCGTTGCTTTGTTGACCGCCCAGGGACCACAGTGCGCCTCCGTCGCGGTCGCCTGTGGCAATATACAGCGTATGCGGCCCGATCGGCGGATTGATCACGATAATGTCACTTACTCCCAAAACAGGTACGCTGTCGTTCAATACCGTCCATGTGGCCCCGTCATCGATTGTATGCCAGATGCCGCCTGAGGCGGCTCCGGTATAGTATTCAGTAGTGGTTCCGGGGACAAAAGCCACGCAGTTAAGGCGTCCGAGGCCCGCATATCCGCCTGGCGAAGTGTTGGGACCCAGGCTTACCCAGTTGCCGCCCGTGCTCCTGTTTTCCCGGTGCCCGGAATAATATTCGTCAAGAACACTGAGGTCGGGAAATTCACCGGTTTGCGGGTCAACCCTGCTCTGCCAGTACCATTCCCAGCGTTTAAACTGTTTGTAATAAGGAGCCCTGATCCTTTCGCCATCTTTTTCGTAATAGGAGTTTTTAACTTCATAAGGTTCCCAGTAATGGTAAAAGGCATCCTGGATTTCAAAAAATGTGAGCCGGCCTTTTTCCAGCTTTTCCTGCGGAAGCAGGCTGATCCATTCCTGGGCGATGGAAGCTGTTAATCCTGAAATAAGCAGTAAAAATGTAAAGATGAATACTTTCATGATGTTGGCTTTTTGGTCGTTAAGGGCTTCAGACAATTACCGATTAAATATATTTCATATGTATACGATAATTATAAAAAGATGTTGCCTGATAAACAAAGTTAATATGATTCAGGGGGAAAAAGCAAATCCCCGGATAAAACTTTAACCGATGTGAAACAGCTTTCTGTATTTATTAAAAAAGAAAACCGAATATTACAAGGGATGATCAGCCTGATACGGGGCCGGATAATGCAGGCTGTCTGTTTTTCTTTCGGAGGTTATAAAAAAAGAGGCTGTCTTTTGGGGACAGCCTCCTGAATTTGGGTTTATTCTTCCTCGCTCTTTTGTTCTTCGTATTCTTTGAGGAGTTTATCCTGTATATCGGGTGGTACCTGCGCATACTCGGCAAAGGTCATTTCATATGATGCGCGGCCACTGGTAAGGGAGCTGAGTGCTGTTGAATACCTGTTCATCTCTGCCAGTGGCACCCTTGCCTTGATGGTACCACCATCCATACCCATGATAATGGCGCGGCGGCCCTGCAGGTCGGTCATCACGGCGCCTGTTTTATCTTCGGGAACCATGATGGTTACGTCGTAGATGGGTTCGAGGATCTTGGGGCCTGCCTCCTTAAAAGCAAGGCTAAA
Organism: uncultured Bacteroidales bacterium; assembly: GCA_964404735.1. GTDB lineage: Bacteria > Bacteroidota > Bacteroidia > Bacteroidales > B18-G4 > B18-G4. Next base: position 13,387 of record CAYOLA010000159.1, on the reverse strand, counting down.
TGCATTACGGCCGGCGAGCTTGAAGGAGATCTCGTTGGAGTCGACCGAGTGCATCTTTCCGTCATACACCATCACCCTGATGTCGCGGGCATAGGAGCCGGTGAGCGGACCACGCTCTATGCGCTCCATGATCCCTTTCAGGATGGCAGGCAGAAACCTTGCATCGATGGAACCTCCCACAATACAATTGTAAAAAATCAGTTTCCCGCCCCAGTCGAGTTCAATCTCATCCTTTCCCCTCACGGAAACCGTAACTTCGGTATCGCCCTTAATGATACTGAGCGGGTTCACCGACGACATTTTGATCTGTTGTTTAAGCTTAAACTTGGAAGGCTCAGGCATGCCCTCGATATAGGGCTCGATCAGCATATACACTTCGCCAAACTGGCCTGAACCGCCCGATTGCTTTTTGTGAAGGTAGTTGGCCTGTGAAACCCGGGTAATGGTTTCCCTATAGGGAATTTTCGGGGTAAAGAAGTCGACGGGGATCTTATACTGGTTTTCGAGATGCCATTTCATGATGTTCAGGTGCAACTCCCCTTGTCCCTCCACGATCAGTTGCCTCAATTCCTTGGAGTAACCGGCAATAATAGTCGGATCCGACCTGTGCATTTCGTTCAGCGCCAATCCCAGTTTTTCGTCATCGGCCTGGTTTTTGGCCTTGATGGCCACCCGGTATTTGGGATTCGGGAAAACGATGGGTTCGATTTCGTCGTCGGGATTTTTAAGTGAATTGATGGTATTGTTGGTATGCGTATTCTTTAATTTAATGGCCGCAAAAATATCACCGGCATATACCTTGTCGACTTTTTCGCGGTTCTTTCCGCAAAAGGCAAACATCTGGGATATCCTTTCCTTGGTGTTTGTTTTGGCATTGTTCAGATCCATGCCTTCGGTGATCTCTCCTGCGTAAAGCTTCATAAAGCTAACTTCGCCAAGATGTGCTTCCATGGTGGTTTTAAAGACAAAAGCCGTAACCGGATCGGTGGCTTTGCATCCCAGTTCCTTACCGCCTTTGGTTTTTACCGGCGGCATTTCATCCGGCGAAGGAGCATTGTTCACGATAAACTCCAGCAACCGGTCGACGCCCATATTATGCTTTGCGTTGATACACATCAGCGGGAAAAATCCGCGCGAAGACAATCCTGATTTCATGGCACCGGCCATTTCTTCTTCGGTCAGTGTGCCATTTTCGAAGAATTTTTCCATCAGCACCTCATCGCTGGCGGCAAGGTCTTCGATCATGGCAGCCTGCAATTCTTCGGCTTTGGCTTTTTCGTTTTCGGGAATGTCAAATATCTCGGCTTTTCCACCATCATCGGCATATTTGTACATTTTCATTTTGATGAGGTCGATAAAGGAGTTAAATCCGAGACCGGTATTTACAGGATACTGAATGATGGTAATGCCCGGTCCGAAGATGGACTTCATCTGGGCAAGGGTTTCATCGAAATTCGAATTTTCGTGCTCCAGGTGGTTAATGGCAAATATTACCGGGGTGTTGTTCATCTTGGCGTGGCGCCACGAAATTTCGGTGCCAACCTCCACTCCATTTTGGGCATTTAAGACCATCACGCCGGTATCGGCCACTTTAAGGGTGGAAACCACCTCTCCCACGAAATCATCAAAACCCGGGGTATCGATAATATTGATCTTCTTATTCTGATAAAGGGTATACAACACGGTTGAGAAGATGGAATTCTGGCGTTCGAGTTCAATTTCCTTGTAGTCCGACACCGTATTCTTATCATCGATGCTTCCTCTCCTGTTAATGATACCCCCTTCGAAAAGCATGCTTTCAACCAGGGTAGATTTACCCGCTTTGGCACCGCCAATAATGGCAATATTTTTAATTTCATTGGTTTTATAAGCCTTCATATGCGTTGATGTGTCTTTAGGTTGTTAATAAAATGCCTGAAATGGGCTGCAAAAGTATGAAAAACTGATCAATAAAAAAATACCGGGGCTGAATATTTGCAAAGAAAAGCGAACGGCCCGTTACCGGGGAACCGGAGTATAACTACAGGAGGTTGAGTAATGGCAGGATCTCATCCCAGCTTTTTTCATCGAGCCGGGCACCGCTCATGGCGATGAGTTTGGCGGCGAGCATGGCACCGGCCTTTCCGCATTTATCGAGGGACCATCCCCGGCTGAGCCCGAATAAAAAACCGGCAGCATAGATATCCCCGGCTCCGTTGGTGTCAACAACCCTGGTGTTAAAAGCCTCTATCCTGAAAGCGTCATCGCCGCTTTTTACCAGCGAACCTCTTTTCCCCAGTTTCACAACGGCAATGCGACACATGCCTGCTATAATATCCAGGGCTTCTTCGGGTTCTTTCCCGGTAAAGGCCCGGGCTTCTTCCTCATTGGCGAAAACGATATCGATGTACGCTTTAACGATATATTGAAGGAAATCCAGGTTTTCCTCAACGATATTATAGCTGGCCATATCGAGCGAAATGGTCAGGCCGTGTTCACGGGCCATTTGCAAGGCTCTTTCGAGCAATGAATGGTTCTGGACCAGGTATCCTTCCACATGAAGGAAGTCGTGCTTCCCGAAATGTTCAGGCAATAAATCAGCAGCCTGAAGTTCCACTGCCGCACCCAGGTGTGTGGCAAAAGTTCTTTCGGTATCGGGGCTGATCAGTGCCACTGCCCTGCCCGAATGGGTTTCGCTGATAAAAAGCAGGGGGCTGATATTGCTTCTTTCAAGGTCGGACCTGAAAATTCTGCCATAGTCATCATCCCCGATCTTACCGATAAAGCTTGTTTCCAAACCCAGCCTGGCAAGACCGTATATGGTGTTGGCGGCCGAACCTCCCGAAGCAAAGGAAGTGGCAAAGCTTTCGCAGGCATCACGTATCATGCCTGATTTTTCAATGTCGACCAGTTGCATGCTCCCTTTCGGGAGTTCGAGTAATGTAAGCAGCCTGTCGTCTTCAATAAAAACGATAATGTCGACCAGGGCATTGCCGATACCTAAGATCCGGGCCATAAATTCAGGGTATTATTGTATAAAACTATTATAACCGGGCAAAGGTAAATAAAGTTTCGAAGGGGCGAAATGCCGGAACCCTCCATTGCCTGATAAGTCCCGGGTTTATCCCTTAGCGGGGGATGGTGGCAATTTCTTTCAGTGCATCGATGGCGGCATCGATATGTTCAACGGTATTAAAGGGGCCGATGCTGAGCCTGACGGTTCCGTGCATGCCGATGGTGCCGATTCCTTCGTGAACCATGGGTGCGCATTGCAGCCCGGTACGGCAGGCGATGTTATAGTCCACATCGAGCATGGTGCCCACATCACCCGATTCGAATTTATCGAGATTCATGCTGAGAACGGCATTCCGGTTGGTGGGTTTGCCGGCGCAATAGAGTTTGATATTCTCTGTATCAGCCAGTCCTTCTTTAAGCCTTTTCCATAAATTCATTTCCTTTTCATGCAATGTATCAATGCCCTGTTCGAGCACCCAGCGGGTTCCGGCATATAAGCCGGCCACCCCAAGGGTGTTCAGCGTTCCGCATTCCATGCGGTACGGGAATTCACTCAGGTGGGTTTTCTGTGCCGAGCGCACCCCGGTTCCGCCAAAACGGGTTCCTTTAACGGGAAGATCTTCCATGATATATGACCCGCCAATGCCGGTGGGGCCCATCAGGCACTTGTGCCCGGTAAAGGCAAGGGCATCGATACCCATGGCCTTCATGTCGATGGGAATAATGCCGGCGCTCTGGCTGGCATCTACAATAAAATGCACGCCGGCCTCTTTGCATATCCGGCCGATCTCCCCGATGGGCTGTACGGTGCCGATCACGTTGGAACTATGGTTTACGATCACCATACGGGTATTTTTCCTGATTGCTTTTTTAATATCATCGGGATGGATATAACCCGCCTGGTCGAAAGGCAGGTGGGTGGTTTCTATCACACCGTTCATCTGCAGGTGGTACAGGGGCCTCAGCACCGAATTATGTTCGAGCATGGTGGTAATCACATGGTCGCCTTTTTCGGCCAGGCCCATGATGATCATGTTAAGCGAATCGCTTGCATTATAGCTGAAGGTTAAACGGTTGGGGTCATCGCCTCCGAACAATTCACAAAGCAGGCGCCGGGTATCCATCACGATCTCCTCGGTCTCTATGGCAGCGTCAAAGCCCGAACGCCCGGGGCTTACCCCGTGTTCACGGTAAAAATGGTCCATAAATTCATAAACTGCTTCGGGCTTCGGATAGGAAGTCGCTGAATTGTCGAGATAGATCAATTTGCTCATGGTATAATGTTTCTCAGGGATTACTATTCTCATTATTCTCAAGTACGATGGCGTCGGCTACGATTTCAGCCAGCGTCTTGATCTTCACGTTCAGTTTGTAGGCAGCATTTGTCTGTATCAGCTGGTCGACACAATTATGGCATGGGGTAGCCACCACGGCTGCGGCGGTTTTTTTGATCTGCTCCGCCTTTAGCCCGGCAATGCCCATTCTTCGCTCATTGTATTCGCTCATGGAAAGTTGTCCGCCCCCACCCCCGCAGCAAAGGTTATCAAGTCCCAGGGGATCCATTTCCACAAAATTCTTAACACACTTGCGAAGGATGTACCGCTGCTGTTCGTAGATGCCGCCTCCCCGTGTGAGGTTGCAGGGGTCGTGGAGGGTTACCACTTCCTGGTTTTTTTCGGGATCGGTTATGATGCGCCCTTCGCGTATGTATTTGGCCAGCAGCTCAACGGAAGTATCAACCTCGAAAGGAAATTCTTTTTCCAGATAATTGGGGGCTTCCCAGCGAAAGGCACGGGAACCGTGTCCGCATTCGGCCAGAATGCACTTTTTCGCTTCCAGCCTGTGCATCTCGTCATAAAGCCTTTGGGCAATGATGCGGCCTTCATCGAGGCTACCCGAAAAATAAGCATAGTTGGTTACATCATACATCCCTGTTGATAAAGTCCAGCTTTCGCCGGCGGCATAAAATACTTTGGCCATGGCTGAAATAGACAGCGGGAAGAATTTAGGTTCCCTGGGGTTCAGCGTATACAGGATATCTTTGCCTTTTTCGTTAAGGGGGATGGCGGCTTGATCATCATTCAACTCGTATTGCAGGTCTTCTTCCAGCCATTGAATTGTATCAACAAATTCCTGGGTCGAAATGCCCATATTATTACCGGTGGTGATGGCCGCATCAACAGTTTTTTGGAGGGTTTCGGGTACATAGCCCATTTCTGCCAGCATGGCCCTGCCGGTACGGATGAGAAACTCTATATCGACGCCGACGGAGCAGTGCTTGTTGCAGCGGCCACACATGGTGCATGAACCATAAAGCAGGTCGACCATATCTTTTATGGTAGCATCGTCGAGTTTGCGGGCCCGGGTCAGCCAGGGGATCATCCTTCCCGAAAGCGTATGATAGCGGCGGTAAACGGAAGATACGATATCGGCCTTTTTGCCCGGGACAAAATGTTCGCCGGGACTGAACCTGTAATAAACACAGCTTTCGGCACATAAGCCGCAATGCACGCATGCATTGACATGTGAAAGCAATTTGCTGCCCACTTCGCGTTTCAGTACTTCAAGGCCCCTGCCGATCTTATCTGCCGTAAGTTTTTCCATGCGTTATTTTCTGATGGGTTTTGGCGGCCATACACCCCTCCAGCCATAAAAAAGGCCCAGATGATAGCGTGCCGCAAAAAAATACAGGGCATGCTTGAGTTTACCCAGGGGAAAGTATAACAGCAAAAGTGTTGCACTGATGCAATATGCCGGATACAATTGCGGATATATGACCATCAGTGCAGTGAATAACTGGAATGCCGTAACAAGGATATTGCTAATGTAATCGTCGGGGTTTGAGAGGCTGCGCAATTCACTTCTGGTCATTCTTTTTAAAAGAATAAGTATTCCGCTTAAACCCGAGAGGGCGAGGAAGAAAGCGAATACCCTGAGCAATGCCATGCCGGGGTTGATGTCGAACAGGAATACGAAGAACAAAATAACAGACAGAAATGTTCCTGCATGAAAGATCAGCCCTGCCGTATAGGTGGGCAGGTGCAGGGAAGCCGATTCCTTATTTTTGGGGTTCATGGCCCCTGTAAATGAATAGCGGACGGCTCTGGCTGTATCACCGGCCTTTCTGGCATATTCGGGAGCTGCTCCCATGCTGATGATCCTGTACAGGTGGTAAACACAACTGCCCAGGCAAATAAGCAGGGCCGCGAACATCGTCCACTGATACCACATCATGGTTTATGGAATATTACGTTAAACACAACCATCCGGCTTAGGCAATCCTGCTACGCGGCAGGCTCCGCGGGCCGGACCCAGGGGAAATAGTTCATAGATCTCCCGCAACCTGATACCGCTTTCCTGGCAGATGGTGCGCACCATGGGCGCCATACCCTTTTCTTCCCAGTTTTTACGGATGATGTTCACGATGGACCAGTGTTTTTCATTCATCTCTTCAATGCCATCGTACCTGGCGATGAGGGCGGCCACCTCTTCGTTCCAGATGTACGGGTCGGAAAGGAAACCATCGCCGTCAACATCAAAAACCCTTCCTTCAATTTCAATCGTTGCCATAAATGCAGTTTTGGATTAAGTTTGGTTTATCTCGTCAAATTTTTCAATGATCTCATCCAGGTCGAGGCTCGTGCAGGGTAATACAAAGTCAGGACAAAAGCCCAGCGCCTGCCTTGCAATAAAACGCTTGCAGGCCGACCACTTTTCCTCGCCCTGCCTGCACCATTGGGCTATATATTCCGAACGCTCCTTTTCACAGGCAACCACCTCGCCGGTGATCACCAGCCGGCAGGTCTGAATGTTCGGACAAACAGCTTTAACCATGAATGTTCTTTAAAAAAAGGCAAAAATTACAAAAAAAAACTTATCTGCATCCATTTATATGTGAGGATTTGATAATATAAACTGCTTTTAAATAATTCGGATGGCAAAATACCCTTGATTTTTCAGAATCTCCTATATTTGCTGACAGTTAATAACCCAAAAAAATATCATATGAAAAGAATAGCAGTTTTGTTCCTTGCCATGCTGTTTGCCGGGATTTGTATTTCGCAGGATTACCTGGCCCGTGCACGCAGTGGAAAAGAATGGGGATATATCAACACCGAAGGTAAATGGGTGGTAAACCCGCAGTTTGAAAATGTCAATGATTTTAGCGAAGGCCTTGCGGCGGTCAGGAAAGGCGGCCAATGGGGCTTTATCGACAAAGCCGGGAATTTCAGGATCAATCCACAATTTGATGATGTTTCGGATTTTCGCGAAGGCTTTACGGCGGCAAGAAAAGGGAAGGAATGGGGTTTCGTAAGCAGTGAAGGCAAATGGGTCATCAATCCTCAATTTGAAAAGGCCCGCGATTTCAACGGAAAGCACGCAGCCGTGCAATCGGGTGGCAAATGGGGATTCATCAACACCAAAGGTACCTTTGTGATCAACCCGCAGTTCGATAAGATCAATGATTTTGTCGATGACCTTGCCTGTGCCCTGAAAGGCAAGGAATGGGGTTATATCGACAAGAAAGGGAACTGGGTGGTCAACCCGCAGTTTGAACGGGCAGAAGATTTTACAGAAGGCCTGGCAAGGGTCAGAAAAGCCGGTGAATGGGGCTATATCGACACCAAAGGAAACTACGTGATCAATCCGCAGTTTGATGATGCCGGCAACTTCAGCGAAGGTCTTGCCAAGGTGCGAAAAGGCAAGGAATGGGGTTATATCGACAAGAAAGGGAATTACGTGATCAATCCCCAGTTCCTGAAAGCACGCGATTTCGCGGGCGGGATGGCCGGTGTGCTGAAGGGTAAAGAATGGGGTTTCCTCGACGGAAAAGGCAATTTCATTATTCCGCCGCGCTACGCGGATGTGCGTGATTTTTCGCATGACAAAACAGCTGTGCGCATGGGCAAGGAATGGGGATTCATCAATAAAAAAGGAGAATGGATCGTTAATCCACAATTTGAGAAAGCCCGGGATTTCGATAAGCTCCACGCCATGGTAATGAAAAACGGGGAATGGGGATGGATCGACAACAAGGGCAAATACGTCATCAACCCGCAGTTCCCAAATGCCTATCCCTTTGTGAAGCTGGCCTGGTGATCGTCCGGCTTCCCGGATATTTCCATTTCAGAATAATCCTACAACTGTAATCTTATCGGGTTTTAACAAGCCTGACGGTTCTGATTTCGCCGCAACATTCCATTTTCAGAATATAGAGACCGGCTGCCAGCCCTTCCGCAGACCAGTCAAGTTGATGCCGCCCGCTGTTAAAATGCCGGTTTACCAGCGTTCGGGTATAAATCCCTTTCTGATCGTATATTTTTATGCTTATATATGACGCTTGCTCCGGGGTAAAAGAGATCGTTGTGCGGGCAGAAAACGGATTGGGGTATACCGAAAAGCCTGCAACAACCCCTGATGTTTCATCCGTTCCGCCCACACATTGTAAATATTTCGATGACCAGATCTGCCAGTGCCCGTTCCTTTGCGACTCCCAAAGCAGATAATCCCACCAACACCAACTGCCATAGTCATAATATTCTCCATGAAAAAAACGGGGATTACGGTTCATTGTCCCTGAATTTGAAAAATTAGAAAAATCGGGATTACTCCATTCTGTCATGAAGATCTCATCCACGCCATTATCGGGATGGGCGATAGCCACGATAACAAGAGGTCCCCATGTTTTTACACCCATCACGACTCCAAGCACTGCCGGATCATAAGGCTCAGGGCCCGAAATATTGTATACCAGGTAAGTGTTGTAGTCTTCTATCATCACCGTCCAGCTGCTATCAGTGCCGGTACTCCAGCAAGGATGAATATAATAGCTGGCCATTGTGGGATTACGGCTGTCGGTGCTGTCATAGAATAACTCAGGTGTGTTCCAGTTATTACCGGCGTATAAAGTTTGATAAAGATGACTGCCGCCGGGTTCATCTTTCTGGTAAAGGATTTTATTATCATAAAATTCCGCTGATGCAACCACGGGATTACTGCAATTTCCAGAATCGATCACCACGGCATCGTCAAAAAACCATCCGCCGTCGTATACCAGGCTGCGTGCATAGAGTTTTCCATTGCTGATCCAGGCTGCGGTATTGATCACGTTGGCAATGCCGTCGAAAAATTCAGCCCGGCCGGTCGAAAGCTGCGTATCGTTATCAGGCGTAGCGGCAAACGGCAGGGGTTCGGTAAAGGAACCATCCATAAGATAAGATGAATAATAAATATCGGTATTGCCGTTTTGATCGGTTTCAAAAAAGAGATAAAAGAGGGTATCGGAATATGGTAAATGATGTGCATTGATGATCCTGGGATGCCGGTAATGAATGGAGGGGTCTGAAAATACTACTTCCGCCGCTTCCCCGTCAAGGATGTTATCCATCCAAATGGCCGTTGAAAGTGAATCCTCTGATCTTTCCCAGAACATGAAAAGACTTTCCGAATAATAATCCAAATACAAGAAAGCATTGGCGTTATCGCTTATAGAGTCGCTGAGGGGGACGGGGTCTGTCCATTCCCAGAAAGACTGGGACTGAAGAAAAGACAAAGGTGCTGTCGCGATGGCGATGGCAACAAGCAGGTACCTGGTGTTTTTCATGCAGAGAGCTTTGAAGGTTTTATGAATTATTGGATGCTTCTGAACAGGTCCTGGATAAAATCTCCGACCAGGGGCACTGCTTTTGCTTCACCCTGGGCAGCATAGATCAGCCCCATGATCCAAAGCACAAGGAGCAGTATGCCCAGAGCCCAGCCGATAATAGGAATCCAGAAAATAAATGCTCCGATCAACCCGATAATATGTAACCCCAGCGATTGCCGGATATGGAAAATCGCCAGTTCCGATTTGTTGTTCTGGTATAGAATAAAGGCGATGATCCAGCCAATAATGGTCAGGTAGCTGACAATTGCGATAAGCTGGGTATCGGTGGTTGGCGGTTGTTGCTGCATATTCATGTGTACGGATGTTTGTTTATTACGAAGATAAGAAAAATGAATGCCCGATATCAAGTAATTTGAACGAATTATTCGTAAAGAGAAAGAATTGATGCCTGCTTACAACTTCACGAAAACCTGAAACGGCTCCCGGTATTTATCTTGATTATACCGCTATTAATTTATACAAACAAAAAAGAGGCAATCCGCTTAGGGGTATGTGCCTGATCACTGTTTTTTCGACTTTACAAAGTACATGTCGATGGCACCCTTGTTTTTGGCTTCCACCTTGCCCCGGTGAATGCAGTGAAAGTGATCGCCAAGCAGTTGACGGGTTGCCCCCGAAATATTGACCTCCCCCACTTCCCCGCTTGATTCCATCCGTGAAGCGATGTTGACGGTATCGCCCCAGATATCGTACTGAAACTTTTTAAACCCGACAATGCCTGCGATCACAGGGCCGGTGTGTATCCCGATCCTGATCTCAAAATAAGGTTCATTATTTCTCATTTTGATGCTTTTCAAATTTGTCATGAAGGCATTGATTTCCATTGCGGCGTTTACAACATCAAAGGGGTTTGTTTTGTTGGCGACAGGCAGTCCGCCGGCACACATATAGGCATCGCCAATGGTTTTGATCTTTTCGATGGGATAATTGGAAATGATGTTGTCGAAAGCTTTAAAACAGTAATCGATCTCTGCAACCAGTTCATCGGGATTCATGATCTCGGCCATGCGTGTAAATCCTTTAAAGTCGGTAAACATCACGCTTACCATGTCAAAACTCCTGGCTTTCGAGAAGCCATTGTTTTTTAATTCGTTGGCAGTTTCAGCCGGAAGGATGTTCAGCAGCAACTGATCAGCCTTTTCTTTTTCATTGTGAATGATCAGGTTTTTTTCGGCAAGCTTGTTTTTGGTTCTTCTCACATAACGATAACGGTGCCAGATCAGCACGGCCAACAGCAACAACATCATCCCCGCTCCGGCAAAAGAATTTCGCAGGATCTTTTGTCTTTTTATATCAAGTTCCTGTATTTTCGATTCCTTTGTCAGCAGTTCGATCTCAATTCTGCTTTTTTCCTTTTCAAATTGCTCGATCCTGTCAATTGCCTTTGATTTTTCCTGGTCGAGCAGGCTAATCCTTTTGTTATTGTACTTTTCGTTATACACATAGGCGTTACGATAATCATTACGGGCAGCGTAAACTTCGGCCAGTCCGCGGTATATTTCCATCAGGTTTTGTTTTGCCCCGATGCTGTCGGCCATTGATTCGGCCCTCTTATAATGTTCGGTAGCCCTGACATATGATCCCTGGTCTTTATAGATATCGGCCGAGGTGAGAAAATAAACGAGTTTACCGATCTCGTCATTGGTTTCACAGGCCAGGGTATAGGACTGGCCGGCAAACGAAAGAGCCAGATCGTAATGGCCAATATTGCGGTGAGTTATGGCCATGTTCGAAAGCGTGATCGACATATCCAGCTTATTGTCGAGGTCTTTCTGTATCATATAGGCCCTGGTATAATACTCCAGTGCCTTTTCGTTTTGCCCGATCGCCGAATACACGGTCCCCGTATTCCCGTAATTCTTTACCAGCCGGCTCAGGTTGTTCTGTTTTTCATTGATCTCAATGGCTTTCTGGTAAAAAGAAATGGCCCGGTCGTTCATGCCCATCTCCGAATACCGGGAACCAAGGTTGTTGAATACTTTGGCCATATTGGCCGAGTCGCCAAGCTGTTCGTAAATCTCCAGTGCCTGAAGTGCATATTCAACAGCCTTTTCAAGCTGTCCCATAATGGAATATACGATGCTGTAGTTGTTGTATATGTCTCCGCTGACAAGATGCAGCTTGTGTTTTCCTGCAATGGCAAGTGCCGAATCATACATGTAAATGGCCGAATCGTATTTCCCGTTCAGGTCATAAACAATGCCCTGATACATCAGCAGCCTGGGAATTACCCTGTAATATTTCATTTCAGATGCATGTGCCATCAGGCTTCCGGCAGCATTCATCATCCGGTTGGGATCATTATAAATGTTCCTGTCGATAAAAAAACAAAGTTCCATTATCAGTGCGGTATCGGCAGGATTCAATTCAAGCCTGCCGGCCAGGCTGTCGGGAAACAGTTGCTCCTGTGCATTGAGCATCCCGCCAATACCCGGGCAAAAGCTTATCATGAACAGGAATATCACACGCAAGTGTTTCATGGCAATCTGAATTAATAAATGGTATTAAACCCCAGAGCAAGCTCTGGACTCTTATTTCCGCAGCAAACTACGGGAAATTTAAGCTCCCCTTCTCGTCCGCCGAAGCGGAACGCGCAGGTGGATTAAAAACCCGCCGGCTTAATTTCAGTATAAACATACATAAAATTCGTTTGCAGGCAATAGAGATGCTCGTTTTTACAACACTACCCTTCTTTTTAAAACTTTGCTAAAAACGGCATTTATCTATGCAAATGGTATGTTTTTCGATCCCGGCTGTAAAAATCTTTTTTTATAGTTGAATGTATTTTATTACATTTGATAAAAATCATTACATTAAAACAGCAGCAAAATGAAACAACTAACATTAATAGCAGCTTGTCTCACAGCCTTTGCCACTTTACTGAATGCTCAGCCCCAGGCAGGTGGTAATAATGAATGTCTGGATCATAACCAGCAATTTCGGAATGCAAGAGACCAGTGGATGAAAACATCCCCGAATGCTCCACTTGACCAGGCTGACCGTGCACAGTTCAATGGCTTGTTTTACTATCCTGTCGATTGCTCCTATGTTTTTGATGGAGGCTTATTCGTTCATGATCAGCCTGTAAAAACCAGCATCGCAACAACGGATGGCGGCACGGTCCAATTAATCGATTACGGGAAAGTCCGGTGTAATATCAAAGGTGTTGATCATGAGTTTACGGTATACAAGAATATCGACTTGCCGGATTTCAAGGATTATACACAGGTATATTTTATTCCCTTCAGGGATGCCACCTCTGTTGAGCCCGTTTCCACCACGAATGCTTCAGGCCGTTACCTGTTGATCGACCTCCCGGTGCAGGGTAACAGGGTAACGCTTGATTTTAACAAGGCTGTGAATCCTTTTGAAAATTATAATTCTTCATTTAGCAGCCTGCTAAGCCCGGCCGCCAATGTGATCACAGCTCCGCTGATGGTTGGAGAAAGAAAGTATGAAGACCGGACGAACTAATTTCCCGGTTCATCCTTATCCTGGCATATAAACCCTTATACCGCTGACCAGCGTCACCTGACCAGCAACACATTCCCATAGGTATGCGTAACCCAGGGTTGCCAACCCTAATAAGGCTGGCAACCCTTTATAATCACCTGATCAGCAAAACATTCCCATAGGTATGCGTATTGTCGTCGCCGGTATTGGTGCCCTGCCAGAGGGTTTCGTCCTTACGCTTTGCCGTATTGCGCAGGGTTGCCAACCCTAATA
>CAYOLA010000158.1:0-12888 GCA_964404735.1 uncultured Bacteroidales bacterium | reverse complement strand
GCCCACGGTGGAATACGAAGGACAGGTGTACAACACCATCCAGGTCTTCTCACAATGTTGGCTAAAGGAAAACCTGAACGTTGGCGAAATGATCCCTGGAGGAATAGGACAATCGAACAATGGAACAATAGAAAAGTACTGCTACAACAACGAACCCGACAGTTGCGCCAAGTACGGCGGCCTCTACCAGTGGAATGAAATGATGCAATACACCACCCAGCAGGGCGTTCAGGGCATCTGCCCGCCGGGCTGGCACCTGCCCACCGATGAAGAGTGGAAGGTATTGGAAGGAGCGGTGGACAGCCAGTATGGGATCGGTGACAATACCTGGGATTACTATGGATGGCGCGGCCTTGATGCCGGGACAAACCTGAAGACCACCAGTGGCTGGAATTATGGTGGCAATGGCACCGACCTGTTCGGCTTCTCAGGTCTGCCCGGTGGCGGCCGCGGCTACGATGGTTACGTCTACGATGTTGGCGGCTACGGCTACTGGTGGACATCGTCGGAGAGCTACGACGACGCATGGAGCCGTTGCCTCTATTACATATACCCGGGAGTCTACCGGAGCAGCTTCGGCAGCAAGGACTACGGTTTTAGCGTTCGTTGCCTCAGGGATTATTAGACTATTTGACAATTTGACATTTTGTCTATTTGTCTTTTTATCCCGCCTCTGGTGGGATTTTTTTTAAAATAAAGTGCGACATTTTTGCTTTTTGGGTATTAATGAGTATGGGTATATATTTTATCATCCTGACTTGTGACTTAAATCACGCTATAGTGTGATTTTGCCAATTTCATATTGCGTTTCAGTAATATACACACCCATAAATCACAATATAATGTGATTTTGCTTGTGATTTTAAAAATAAATTCTATCTTTGACCCCAAAATCACATTATAATGTTAGTTAAGACTCTTGGTGAAACCATAAAAAACAGACGAAAGGAGTTAAGTATAACCCAACCTCACTTGGCTGAACTGGCAAATGTCAGCACCAACACTCTGTATAAAATAGAACGGGGACAAGGCAATCCTTCTTTAGATGTGCTGAACAAATTGGCTGAAGTGTTGGGAATGGAACTAACCCTTGACGTGAAAAAGAAACATTGAGTAAATGAGAGCAATGGAAATATATCGCAATAGAACTTTAGTGGGAACGCTGACAGAAGAAAATCGTAAGCATTATGTTTTCAGATATGATGACAATTATTTTATTGATTCCAATATGCCACCAGTAAGTTTGACATTACCTAAAACACAGCAGGAATATAGAAGCAGTTTTTTATTTCCCTTTTTCTTCAATATGCTAAGTGAAGGAGTGAACAGAAAATTACAAAGCACACAATTGAGAATTGACGAAGATGATAATTTCGGTTTACTGGCAGCAACAGCACAATGTGATACAATTGGTGCAATAACCGTGAAACCAATAGTGGCAAGATGAACCTAGATGAATTAAAATATTGTCCGGGAACATTAGCTGAAGGTTTTTCTACATACAGCCCAAGCTGTTTGCGGAATTTGTTTAGCGGTAAAAAGGTAAACCATGTTTTGCCTTATGAACAGCCCCAAAATAGCGAAGAAGTTGCAGAACAATTCATGGAAAATCGCAAGCGCATATCCATATCGGGTGTGCAGGAAAAATTGAGCTTTCTTTTGGAGAAAAATGCATTGCGATTAACAAAGGAAGGGGAACATGGAACATATATCCTCAAGCCGATACCAAGAGATTTGAAAAAGGTTGACCAGGTTCCTGCCAACGAACACCTGACTATGCAAATAGCCAAACAAGTGTATGGATTGAATACGGCAGAAAACGCTATAATTTTTTTTAAGAATAGTTCACCTGCCTATATCACCAAACGATTTGACGTGAAAGAAAACGGAAATAAATGGGGCAAAGAAGATTTTGCAACGCTGGCAGGAAAAACAAAAGACAATGCAGGTGCAAATTTCAAGTATGAATACAGCTATGAAGAGGCAGGACAGTTGATGGAAAAATTTGTTCCGGCATGGCGGATAGAAATAGAGAAGTATTTTTCTTTAGTTATTTTCAATTTTCTGTTTTCAAACGGAGATGCTCATTTAAAGAACTTTTCTTTGCTAGAATCTCCCAGTGGAGATTATCTGCTAAGTCCTGCTTATGATTTAGTAAATACAAGGCTACATGCAGACGATACAGATTTTGCATTGGATAAAGGACTGTTTGCAGACGATTATAGAAGTCAGCAATACAAAAAAAGCGGACATCCTTCCAAAAGCGATTTCACGGAATTTGCATTGAGAATTGGAGTTGCTGAAAGCCGGGTTCAGAAACTATTAAATCCGTTTTTGGAAAAGCAACTTTTTGTGGAAACATTAATCAGTCGTTCTTTTTTAACTGAGGCCAACAAGAGAGGGTATTTGCTTATGTATAACACAAAGAGAAATCATTTAATAGCTCAATGAGATTAAAACATGAAGAGATTATAGAAGCACGAACCGCTAATAAGGGGTTAATAACATGCAGGCTATCTGCGGATTAGGTAACTTTTTCGCTTTTTCGTAGCTTCGTAGCGTGTGACAATGAACCGTTTCAAACTCCTGCCTTTACCAACCCCCAGCCGTTATACAACATAGTCACCCCTCAGCAGGCTTTCGCATTTTTTTACGAACAAAAGCAGCAAAGTCGGGGATCCTTCGTCCATCGAATATCGCTCAGTCGTGCAATCGTGCCATCAACCTTCTTTAACCGGACCTGCCCGGCATTGGCGCAGAATTTAAAGCAAGAAGGATGAGCGCTTGTTCTTCGGGCGCGTGGGACGGTCGAAACGGCCGGACGGCGATTTTGCAGAAATAAAAAAAATGGTTCGGTCCTTGTCCGGAAACATCGCGGCCCTGCCCCGGAACCCCGGAGGTAAAAGGTTTTTACGCGGGATACGAAAAAATGACAATGGACAAACTTCCACACAGCGGAAGCCCCGTGCCCCGAACCTGATTATCCTTACATTTTCTATCCGGTTTGTGATGATGAAAAAGATTTTGCTTACGCTAAATTTTCTATATTTGCCTGTAAATTCTATTTATTTAACCTAAAATCAAAAAAAAATGAAAAAACTGTTAATTGTTGCGGCTGCAATTTGTTTTGGTCTGTATGTGTCAGGACAGGATCTTTCTTTCGGCTTTAAGTTCGGCCCCGGCTTTTCGAATATGCACGGCGAGGCGATCTCGGATGCAAGGGATTCACAAAACAATAAGATCAATCACACCATGGTGGTGCCTCATCTCGGCGCATTTGTCAATATCGGGTTTGGAATGATCTCTGCCCAGGCAGAATTAAACATTGCGCAGAAGGGTTATAAAGTGAAGAGGACCCACTTCGACGGGCGCAAGGATGATTTCAAGGTTCAGTTCAATTATCTCGAAATCCCGTTCCTGGCCAAGGCAAGCTTTGGTGAGGACTGGCCGGTTACGGTATTTGGTGAAATCGGCCCTTTCATCGGGTTGCTGATGAGTGTTAAGGTTGACGGTGATAAGGAATATGACGACATCGTGGGTGGCATGATCGTGAAGGAGAAATACAAGGAAAGCTTCAAGGGCATGGATTTTGGTATTGCCATCGGAGCAGGCGCCGTTTACAAGATCATGGATAACCTCGGCGTTCTGGCAAATCTCAGGTATAACCTGGGGATCATGAAGATCGGCGATATGCCTGTACCGCCCGGTGTGACAAGCGATGATGTGAACGACCTGAAAACAGGCGTATTCAATATCGATTTCGGTGCAGTTTATTATCTCGGTAATTAACAGGCAATATTTGTTCATAACAAAAGGCTGTCTCAAAAGGGGCAGCCTTTTTTTCGGTCTGCTATCGGGAATTTTATTATTTTTAATCCCGTAAACCAAAAACCATAATGATGAGAAAAAATCTACTTCTGCTTCTGGCCTTGTTTGTGCTTACATTGCCCCTGCATGCGCAGGTCAGCGGAGGGGTTAAAGGCGGCCTGGCCATGGCAACGATGAATGTCGACGTTCCAACCGGCGTGGATAATCCCTTCAAGCTTGGATTCTGGGGCGGCGGTTTTGCCGTGATCGGCGGTGGCGTGTTAAGGTTCCAGCCCGAATTGCTTTATACGCAGAAAGGGGTGCGGTTCGAAAGCAAGAGCTCGGCCGAATACTGGCGGGCTACTTACAGTTACCTCGAACTTCCGCTGATGGCCAGACTGCAGTTTGGGATAAACATGGTAAATGTTTATCTGAACGTGGGCGGATACGGAGCCTACTGGCTGAGCGGGAAAACCACTGCTTACACCCTGAATCTGCAGGGTCAGCTCGAGGAGAATTCGGAGGATTATGAGTTTGACGAGGAAATCGATAACCGGCTTGACGGAGGACTTGTATTTGGCGCGGGCGTGAAGATTCTGTTCTTCTTCGTCGAAGGAAGGTATTCGATGGGCCTGGTCAATTCACAGAAGAAGGGCCCCGAAAAAGACAAAACAAAGATGTCGTACATAGGCGTTGCCCTTGGCGTTCAGTTCTGATAGCGGTCCCGGACTGCTTTCCCGGCAAGGCTATACGTTAAAACGGATGTGCAGGATGTCGCCTTCCTGTACCACATAGTTTTTGCCTTCCACCCTGAACTTTCCGGCATCTTTCACGGCCTGTTCGGAGCCCAGGGTGTAGAAGTCGTCGAAGCGCATGACTTCGGCCCTGATAAACCCCCGCTCCAGGTCGCTGTGGATAACGCCGGCCGCTTCCGGAGCCGTCATCCCCCTGCGGATGGTCCATGCCCGCACTTCTTTTTTGCCCGCGGTAAAGAACGATTGCAGTTCGAGCAGTTTGTAGGCCGACCTGATCATTTTGTTCACCCCGGGTTCTTCCAGGCCCGCATCCGCCAAAAAGGCCGCCCTGTCGGCGGGATCTTCCAGTTCGGCAATTTCCGCTTCCAGCCTGCCGGCTATGATGAGCACTTCCGAATCCTCGCCCGCCAACGATCGTTTGAAGGATTCTACATAGGCATTGCCGGAAGCTGCCGAAGCATCGTCAACATTGCAAACATAGATCACCGGCTTGTCGCTCAGCAGGTCCAGATCATCAATAAAACTTTTCTCTTCCCCGCTGAGGGGGACGGTCCTGGCCGGTTGGAAATCTTCGAAATGTGCTTTGTAAACATGCAGGATGTCAAGGGCTTTTTTTGCATTTTTATCGCCCGATTTGGCCACCTTTTCAAAACGCGCGATGCGCCGTTCCACCATTTCAAGGTCTTTAACCTGCAGCTCCAGGTCAACGATCTCCCTGTCCCTGCCGGGATTGACCGGGCCTTCGATATGCGGCAGTTGTTCGTCGTCAAAGCAGCGTACCACATGGATCAGGGCGTCGCACTGTTGTATGTCGTTCAGGAACTTGTTGCCGATGCCCTCTCCTTTGCCGGCCCCCTTCGTAAGGCCGGGAATGTCGATAATGTCGACGGTAGCCGCCGTAACTTTGTCGGACCGGATGATCGAATTGATCTTATCGAGCCTGTCGTCGGGCACGCTGATCATCCCGATGTTCGACCTGGTGGCGCTGAAGGCAAAACTGCTGGCTTCAGCCCTGGTATTGCTGATGCAGTTGAAGATGGTGGTTTTACCGATGTTGGTAATACCGATGATCCCGCATTTAAGACCCATGGATGGATTTGTTTTTGAGGCTGCAAAGATACAAATTAATGACACCCCGAAACCCGCCGGCATTTCCTTTAACCCGGAAGGGATCAAATTAATGGGGGGAAAGCTTTTTATTTTTGGAATAATTGCCTACTTTTGCACCCCGTTTTGCAAGGGTTTGTCCGGATGAAAACCATCCCGCTGTACCACAAGCCCTTCCATCTGATGTTAAACCCATCCGAAGCCGCCGGGTACAGGGAAGGCCGGATACAAAGATGATTAAATGACTGATAAAAAAGACCAGGTCAGCGAAGATGCTCCTGTAAAGGATGAATCCGCAGCACAGGAAGAGATCGTTGATAACAAGGCTGACGCAGGGGAAGATATTCCCGCGGTGCAGGCCGGTGAAAAAGAAGAAAAGGATTTGACTGCTGAAACCGATGCGGAAAAAGCGCCGGAAGGCGATGCTGAAGAGGATGCAGCGGTGCCGGAAGAAGCTCCTGAAAAAGAAGAAATTCCCGCCGATGTTACCGTAGCGGAAGAGAAAGCTGAAGAGGAAACGGAAACGGAAGCCACGGAAGAAGCTGAACCCGAAAAGGAGGAAACTCCCGAAGAAATTACCGGGCAGAAAGAGGAAAGTGCCCCCGGGGCCGTCGAAGAAAAGGCTGCCAAACAGGCTGAAGGCGAAGGCCCGGACGATTTCGACTGGGAAACGGCAGGCGCCGGTTCCGACATCTACTCCGGAAAGCAGCGAACCGAACTGGAAGACATCTACAACAAAACCATGAGCTCCATCGTGGAACACGAAGTGATCGATGGTACCGTGGTGGCAAAGAACAACCGCGAAGTAGTGGTCAACATCGGCTTTAAATCCGACGGGGTGATCGCGCTGAACGAATTCCGTTACAACCCGAACCTCAAAGTCGGCGACACCATCGAGGTTTATGTCGAAAACCAGGAAGATACCAGCGGCCAGCTTCTGCTTTCGCACAAGAAAGCCAGGATACTGAAGTCGTGGGACCGCATCAACGAGGCTTTTGAAAAAGACGAGATCATCAACGGTTACGTCAAGTGCCGCACCAAGGGCGGGCTGATCGTGGATGTTTTCGGGATTGAGGCCTTCCTGCCGGGATCACAGATCGATGTGAAACCCATCCGCGACTATGATATTTATGTTGACAAGACCATGGAATTCAAGGTTGTAAAGATCAACCAGGAATACAAGAACGTGGTGGTGTCGCACAAGGCATTGATCGAGGCTGAACTGGAACAGCAGAAGGCCGAGATCATGTCGAAACTCGAAAAAGGACAGGTGCTCGAAGGTACCGTCAAGAATATCACCTCCTATGGCGTGTTCATTGACTTGGGCGGTGTTGATGGCCTGGTGCATATTACCGACCTCTCATGGGGCCGTATCAACCATCCCGAAGAGATCGTTACCCTTGATGAAAAGATCAAGGTTGTGATCCTCGATTTCGATGATGAGAAAAAACGTATCGCCCTCGGCCTGAAACAACTTACCCCGCACCCCTGGGATGCCCTCGATGAAAATATCAAGGTAGGCGACAAGGTGAAAGGCAAAGTTGTCGTTATCGCCGATTACGGCGCATTTATCGAAATCGCCCCCGGCGTGGAAGGATTGATCCATGTTTCGGAAATGTCCTGGTCGCAGCACCTGCGTACCGCACAGGATTTTCTGAAGGTTGGCGATGAGTTGGAAGCCGTGATCCTGACCCTCGACAGGGAAGAACGCAAAATGTCGCTTGGCATGAAGCAACTCATCCCTGACCCGTGGGAAAATATTGTTACCAAATATCCCAAAGATTCCAAACATACGGCTACCGTCAGAAACTTCACCAATTTCGGCATTTTTGTCGAACTGGAAGAAGGCGTCGACGGCCTTATCCACATCTCCGACCTCTCATGGTCGAAGAAGATCAAGCATCCGGCTGAGTTCACCAAGATCGGTGAGGATATCGAAGTAGTGGTACTCGACGTGGATGTGGAAAACCGCAGACTGAGCCTCGGACACAAGCAACTGGAAGAAAACCCATGGGACGTGTTTGAAAGCATCTTTACTGTCGGATCGTTGCACAATGCCACCATCGTTACCAAGAACGATAAGGGCGCGGTAATTGCGCTTCCATACGGTGTTGAAGGCTTTGTCCCGAACAGGCACCTGCAGAAGGAAGACGGAAGCAATGCCGGCTCCGAAGAGACCCTCGATTTCATGGTGATAGAATTTTCGAAGGAAAACAAGAAGATCATCCTTTCCCATACCCGTACCCACCAGGAAAAGATGGCCGATGAAAAGGCCCGTGATGACGCCCGTGGTAAACAGGTTCAGCGGACTAACAAGAAGGCTGTTCAGAAATTGCAGGACAACCTGGAGAAGACGACCCTGGGCGACCTCGACGGACTGGCAAAACTGAAAAAGGAGATGGAGCAGGCCGAACAAAAGAAGAAAGCGGAGCCGAAAGCCGAAAAGGCTAAGGAAGCTGTGACGGAGAAAAAGGCCGAAAAGAAAGAGGAAAAAGCCGAAAAATCCGAAAAAAAGGTTAAGGAAGAAGAAACAGCTGAAAAGGACAAAAAAGCTGTGAAAGCCGAAAAGGAAGAGAAACCGGAAAAAGCTGTTAAAGCTGAGAAACCCGAAAAGGCTGAAAAGGCTGAAGAACCCGAAAAACCTGAAGCGGAAGAGAAGGAATAAACAGTAATCATTCATGAAAAGGGTGACCGAATTTGTCCGCGTCACCCTTTTTTTTTAACTTGCGGCATGACATTTTCGGTAACCATACTGGGCAGCGGGGCTGCCATCCCCTTAACGCACAGGAACCCAAGCACGCAATTGCTCAACATCCACGATCAATTATTCCTGCTCGACTGTGCGGAAGGAACCCAGTTGCAGTTAAGGCGCTATCATGTCAGGTTTCAGCGCATCAACCATATTTTTATTACCCATCTGCACGGCGACCATTACTATGGCCTGATAGGCCTGATCACCACCATGCATCTGCTGGGCCGCAAAGAGGAGCTGAACCTGTATGCTTACCCCATGCTGGCCAGGGTGATCGAGATACAGCTTGAGGCTTCCAAAACGGAACTGAACTTTCCGCTCAACTTTCATCCGGTAAACCCGGAAGTGTCAGCGGTGATCCTCGATAACGAAATCATTACGGTGAGGACCATTCCGCTCAACCATAACATTCCCACCTGCGGCTACCTCTTCAGGGAAAAGATACTGAAACGCAATATCCGCAAGGAGTTCCTGATCGGTAAACGCCTGACGAATGAGGAGTTTTCGCGTATCAAGGAAGGTCATGATTATGCGGATGAAGCGGGCAGGGTATATAAGAATGCTGAGATCACCATTCCGCCCAGGCTGCCCCGTTCCTATGCTTATTGCACCGATACGGCATACCACGAGCCGGTCATCCCGCATATCAGGGGTGTGAGCCTGCTTTACCATGAATCTTCTTTTATGGATGACCGGGCCGGGGATGCGGCCAAAAAATTTCATTCGACCGCCTCGCAGGCCGCCCTGATTGCCCGGAAGGCAGGTGCCCGTAAGCTTTTGCTGGGACATTATTCGGCCCGTTATAATGACCTCGACGATTTGCTTGCCGAAGCCCGTAAGGTGTTCCCGGGTGCCATACTGGGCTACGACGGGCTGGTTATTGATCTTTAAGCGCCCTGTATAATACCTCCACAGGATGCAGGGCACTTCTCCCGGTCCCATCCATGATCTGTTGCCGGCAACTGGTGCCCGGTGCCGAAATGATAAGCGCTTCACCGGCCTTTCTTACGGCCGGGAACAGGACAAGTTCGCCAACTTTCATGGAGAGCTCGTAATGCTCTTTTTCATAGCCGAACGACCCGGCCATGCCGCAACAGCCTGATTTGATCTCTTCCACAACATAGTTCTTCGGGATACCAAGCATGTTGAGGCTGGATTCCACACTGCCAACGGCTTTCTGGTAACAGTGTCCGTGAAACTTTATCATGGCGGCATCTTCGGTAAACATCTTCCGGCTGATCCGGCCTTCGTTGAACTCCCCCGAAATAAATTCTTCGATGGTGTAGCAATGAGGGGCAAGCGCTGAAGCCTTTTCGCCGGCTTCACCGCTGAGCAGATCGGGGTATTCATCCCTAAAAGTGAGAATGGCCGAAGGTTCTATGCCAATGAGCGGGTTCTCTTCTGTAACAATCCCTTCAAGCAGCATCACGTTTTGTTTTGCCAGCCGGGCCGCCTTTCTTACGAGGCCTTTTGAGAGGAAGGTGCGCCCCGAAAATCTGTGCACGGGAATTAGCGGGTCATAACCCAGTTTGCGAAGCAGTTTGATGGCGGTGATGCCGGTTTCGGCATCATTGTAGTTTGTGAATTCATCTGCAAAAACAAAGATCTTTCTTCCCTCTGTGCCCGCCGGCAAGGGGTGCCGTTTTAACCATCGCCTGAGTGTTGTACGGTGCAGCCTGGGGATATTCCTTTGCGGGGCGAAGCCGAGTATCTTTTTGAGGATGCCTGCCGTAAATGCATTCCCGGCAATGGCATTGAAGATCCCGGGGAAGATGGCGCCCAAACGGTTCAGGTGCCCGATCCGGGCAATGGCGCGGGTTCGCAGCGGAATGCCCCGCTCATCGTAATAATGCTGCAGAAACTCGGCTTTGTATTTGGTGATGTCGACATTGGAAGGGCATTCCGACTTGCATGCCTTGCAGGAAAGGCAAAGGTCCATCACCCGGTAGATCTCTTCATGATCAAAAGGGTTTTCCTTTTCCGAATGGGTGAGGAATTCCCTGAGAATGTTTGCCCGTGCCCGCGTGGTCTTATCCTCATCGCCTGTGGCCATATAGCTCGGGCACATGGTACCCCCGATGAGGTGCGTTTTCCGGCAATCGCCCGAGCCGTTGCATTTTTCCACTGCCCTGAGGATGCCTCCCTCCCTGGCGAAGCTGAACAATGTAGGCGGCATTTTGGTTTCCCTGCCGGGAATATAGCGCAGATGGGTATTCATGGGCGGGGTTGCCGTGATCTTGCCGGGATTTAAGATGTTTTCAGGATCCCACGCCTGTTTGATTTTCAGCAGCAGCCCGTAATTCCTTTCTCCGATCATGTATGGGATAAAGGCGCCCCTGAGCCTTCCGTCGCCGTGTTCACCGCTCAGGCTTCCTTTGTATTTTTTTATCAGCCGGGCTACTTCTTCTGCTATGGTATGAAAAAGCCCCACATCTTTTTCGTCTTTCAGGTTCAGCACCGGGCGGATGTGCAATTCACCCGTGCCGATATGGGCATGATAAACACACGCCAGCCCGTATTTTTTCAGAAGCGCTTCAATCTCGCTCATGTAGGCGGGCAGGTCCTCCGGCCTGACGGCGGTATCTTCGATCACGGCCACGGGTTTGGCATCGCCTGGCATATTCGATAGCACGCCCAGCCCGGCTTTGCGCAATGACCAGACTTTAGCCATGTCATCGCCTTCGAGCAGGGGAAAATAATATCCAAAGCCCTCTTTACGCATCTCAGACTCCATATCGCCGGCAAGCCGAAGGATCTCCTCACGGCTATCCCTGGCGAATTCGATGATGAGAATGGCGGCGGGGTCACCCTCTATAAAGAAACGGTTCTTTAGCTGGTTGCGGTTGTCTTTGGTGAGTTCGAGCATCTGCCCGTCCATCAGTTCCACTGCCCCGGGCTTATATTTCAGTGCCACCAGGTTCCCGTTGAAAGCCTCCTGCAGGCTGCTGCAGTGTACGCAAACCAAAGCCTTTTCGGCGGGAGGCAGCGGCACGAGATTCAGTTTGATCCCGGTAATAAGGGCCAGTGTTCCCTCAGATCCCGCGATGAGCCCGGAGAAGTTGAAAGGCGCTCCGCCCGGTGTAAAGGGCTCGCTGTTCAGGAGCAGGTCGATGGCATAGCCGGTATTGCGCCTTTTGATGGCAGGGTGGGGGTATTCGGCCCGGATGGAAGCCTGGTTCAGGGGATCGCTGAGAATATCCCTGATATTGCGGTAAAGTTTTCCTTCAAGGTTGCCGAGCCTGCATTTTTCATCGAAGGCGGCCATTTGGGTAAGACCGAATTCAGCCTCCGATCCGTCGGACAGGATGGCATCGACAGACAGGGTGTGGTCGCGGGTGCTGCCATAGATCAGCGAATGTGCGCCACAGGCATTGTTGCCCACCATGCCGCCGATCATACAGCGGCTGGAAGTACTGGTCTCGGGGCCAAAAAAGAGGCCGTGTCCTGCCAGTTCGCGGTTCAGCTCATCCAGTACCACGCCGGGTTCTACCCGCACCCAGCCTTCTTCGGCATTGATCTCCAGGATGCGGTTCATGTATTTGGATACATCGGCGATGATGCCTTCGCCAACGACCTGTCCGGCCAGCGATGTTCCTGCCGTGCGCGGGATCAGGGGCAATTTGTTTTCCCCCGCAAAAAGGACCAGTTCCCTGAGATCTTTGGCATGCATGGGACGCGTTACCAGCAGGGGCACCTGCCTGTAAGCCGATGCGTCGGTTGCATACTGCAGCAGGCTCGAATGATCATCAAAAACATCGCCTTCAAGCCTTTTTCGCAGCTCATTTACCTTGTCTGCTGTAATGCCGGCCATTATTTTTTATAAAAATCAGTGCTTTCGAAGATCTTATCGGCCGAACGGGCAATAAAACCGGAAAAAATATTGCCGTTTTCGTCGGGATAGCGCCTGGCAAATTCATAATAACAGGCCGGAATGCTGTGTTTCCCTTCGCTAAATTCAATTTCGACCAGCCCGGCACGGGTGCTCGACTGCTCAAGCAATTCCTGCGGGGAACCCTTGATCTCACCGGCGGAGTCGTTAAGCAGGAAGCCGTGTTCCTTCAGAAAAGCATTGACCTTTTGCAGGGAATCATACTTTTTCAAATGGTTGACGCTCACCGTAAAATGGTTGGCACAGAAACCATGCACATAAACCCATGCCGCATATTCCGATTCTTCCCGCAATTTCAGGTACCGTTCATACGAAGGTTGTCCCCATATGTTTCCCGCAAATATCAGTTCACCGCTCTCAGCAAGTTCTTTTGGGATCTTTCCGGTAATCTCACTGACAGTTTCCTGCAGAAAAGGGCTGAAATGATCCGTGATCAGTTCACTGATGAATACCCTCGGGGCGTCATTGTCGCCCGCATGTTCATAATGCTTCGCATACAAATGCTTTTCTTCGAAATGGTAGTCGCCTTTGTAAACATATCCCGCCCGGGTAAATGTTTTTGCCAGCACATCGATGCC
>CAYOLA010000157.1:0-43696 GCA_964404735.1 uncultured Bacteroidales bacterium | reverse complement strand
TTGTTGCTTTTTATCGGGATGGGGAATGAGTCTTAACACCACGAACACCAGCAGGGAAATAATAATAAAGATCACCGCCACCGGTCTGGCGTAGGCAAGGCCAAAGCTGGTAAAGCGTTCATAAATCAGTACCGGCACTGTCATGGGATGGTATGCGATGATGATCACAGCGCCAAATTCACTCATCCCCCTGCCGAACATCATGATGGCACCGGTGAGTATCTGACGCCATGCAAGTGGCAGGGAGATGGTAAAAAATACCCTG
This sequence comes from uncultured Bacteroidales bacterium, assembly GCA_964404735.1. Classification (GTDB taxonomy): domain Bacteria; phylum Bacteroidota; class Bacteroidia; order Bacteroidales; family B18-G4; genus B18-G4. The sequence goes on along the minus strand of CAYOLA010000157.1, from coordinate 43,431 downwards.
GCAGGGGAAGCCCCGAGGTTGAGCGCTGCCTTTTCGAGCCGTTCAGGAACCGCCGAGAACCCGTCAATGGCGGCATTGATCAGGAAGGGGATGCTCACAAAAGCCATGGCCAGGGCAATCCCGGCGGGCGTACCGATCAGGTCGGCAGCAAAGCCTGAGCTTGTCCTGCCCGACGACAGCACGGACAGCAGGGCAATACCGGCTGCTGAATGGGGAATGATGATGGGGATATTCACCAACCCCCGAAGAAGCCGCTTACCCCTGAAATTCCTGCGACTGAATATCCAGGCCAGCGGTATGGAAAAGAGCCCGAAGAATAATGTTGCTGCAAAAGAGATAGCAAGTGTGCGCGAAATGCTTAATGTCACATTACGGTCGATCAAAGCCTCTTTCAATTCCGGAAATCCGGTTTTAAACAGGATCCCGAAAACCGGCGCCGCAATGAACAGCATTGCCAGGCCCCCCATGAAGGTCATCAAAAGGGAAAAAGTGTTATGGCGGGTGAGCAATGGTTGCATATTTCAATATCGTCAGTATATGAAATGCTTTAGGGAAACAGAAATCGTTTCAGAGATACAGGGATCTCTGCTTCATTAGTAAAGATCATCGGTGAAAGCGGCGGCTGTCCGAGTTCTTCCAGCATTCTCATCCCTTTATCGGGGTGCAGGAAAAACGCAAGAAATTTTTCGGCAAGCCCGGGATTCTCAGCACCGTGGGGAATCGTTAAACCGTAAACCATAGGTTCTCCCCGAACTGTAATTGTATCGCCCGGGGTCTTTCCCCTGAGCCCAACCACTGCTTCCCGGTAAACGGGAGCCATGGCTGCGTTTTTCAGGTTGATCTCATCGGGCAGCAAAACATAGGGCAATTTATGCTGCCCGGCAACCGAACGGTAAATAAAAATGTAATCGAGATGGCCGGTTTCGAGCAGGGCCAGCAAATCTGTTTCTTTAGGCCGGATATACCTGGCGCTCCGGTCCAGTAACTGATCACTGAGGCCTGCCAGGCCGTAATGCATATCGGCAAGCCTGAGCGTGATCACTGTGCGATAGCCGCATGGATCCGATTCTGGTTCGGAGCGGCCCAGTCTGATCCCGTCGCGCATCAGAACATCATGCCAGTTGTGGCTGCTGATCTCCTGTCCATATTCCGATCGGTTGTTAAAGGCAATAACCATTTCATTGCTTGCAAAGCCAATGCTCCAGGCAGCATATTCCGGAACAAGCAGGTCATTGATCACCCTGTAGTCGGCAGATATCAGGATGTCGCAGGGTTTCTTCAGCTCAGAGATCTTCCTGGCAGCTTCCCGGCTGCCGGCAGCCTCCGTGAGAATAGTCACATCCGGGTTTTCGGCTTCGTATCCGGCAATGATTGCTTTTAGGGGAACCGACATGCTGCCGGCATGAAAAATAACAAGACGGTTCCTTTCTTTATGATCCCCTGATTTTTCAGGGTTCGGGCTGCATCCGGACAGGATCAATGCCAGCAGTATCATCATCTGCAAGGGTCGCTTCACCAACCCGTTTCTCCTGATCATCATAATATTCAAACCCCGGCCAAACATCATAATAATACCTATTTTTCAGACCTGCCTTTAAAAAAGAAAATTTCCGCCACTGCCTTCACACACCTGTCGGCATAATAATCCGTGGGAAGAAATATCCTGTAGTACCCGCCATTCATCTGGTCAATACTGACCGACAAAATGGGAGCTGCATGATCTGCCCTGTTAAACAATTCGCTGTAACTGTATACGGCACGATAACCGTCGGCACCGGCGAAACAAACGAGTCCGTTACGCATCATGCCCGGGTTGTATAATTCCATCGACCCTTCCAGCATTCCTGCAAGTCCCGGACCCGAAAACACTTTTTGGTCATGGTAGCCCATACCCATACCATAAAAACTCGTCCTGTAACTAATAAAAGTGCTGCTGTCAGCAAAAGGCGAAATAACAAAATCATCCACCTCCGCTCCCGACACACTGATCTCGGGGCTGAACAATGGTTTCAGATCACGGTTTACCGTGTAATCCTTTTCACTGAAAGAATAAATGGCTATACTGACGGGATCATCGAGTATGCGGAAAGCATAAAAATCTCCGGCAGCAACAACCCGCCACACCTTGCCGGTTTCATAATCGGGCTTTACCTTTTTTGGTTCAATCGGAGCTACCCCTGTAGCAAGGATGATCTGATATGGCTGTGCGGTGTGAAAAATTTCGGACCAGCTGAAAGTGACAGATTCACCAGACTTATTTGAGATGACTACATACAGGTCGATGACCGGTGGAAATATTTCCATATTCTCCTTGGCAAGCCTGTGAGGATGCAATAGATCGAAAAGCGCATATCCCTGATACCTGAAAGCACCTCTGAAATGTGGGATCCCATCCTCATCCGGGACTAGCTCTTTAACATAAACTTCCCGTTTATAGAACTCATTCAGGTGGACCAAACCCGGGTTTTCCACTTCACCCCTCACTTCAATGCTCCCCACAGTAAGCGGCATGATCTCTGTTTGATGGTACAGGCTGTTGCCATTGGTTTCCATTGAAAAGCTGGCCCCGCTAATGGCATCCGGCCAAATAAAAAGCGACTTGCCGAGAAAACCTAACAAGGCAACAACAAGCAGTAAACACAGAAAAGTCAATAATCGTTTTTTCATCACAAAATCCCGTTTCGATATGCGATATTATGCAACTCGCAAAATTGCATCTTTTTTCCTTACCGCATCAGGAATACTTCATAAAAACCCGGTAAATATTTTGACTGGACGCTTATTGCCCCTTATGAATAATGTTTAGCTTTGTTTGAACCAATATAATCCATTGGTATGAAAACGAAGCAGGATCCTTTACAATTAAAATATAAATTCTGGATCGAAACCTCTGATAACATCAGTATTCTGGGTGAAGGCAAATGGAAATTGCTGAAGATGATCAGAGACACCGGTTCCTTAAAAGCAGCCGTTGAGAAAATGGGATACGCATACAGGCAAACCTGGGACAACCTCAGGAAAATTGAAAAGAACCTTGGATTTAAGCTGATTGAAAAAAAACGGGGTGGAATAAAAGGAGGTGAAACAGTTCTGACGCAAGAAGGAGAAGATATTGTGAAACTGTTCGACAATCTTTATAACGAAACCGACCGTGCCCTGCAGGATTTATTCCAAAAAGCGATAACTGATCTGAACAAGATTGCAAAAGAAAGCAAATCAGTTAAAGGCTAATCCTGACAATCGCAGGGCAGGGCGCCCTGGCGGAGAGGGATGATTCGTACTGCCAATATCAAAAGCATTATTCACGGATTATTATACCATGGTATCAGTATTTAAAAATTTTTACCCTTGATTCGCAATAACAATATAACAATATAACAATATAGCAATATAATAATATAGCAACATCCCCCATAAAAGAAGCAAGCCATTTCAATCCTGTAACTTTCGCTTCGTGTATCCGTCTTATCTGTAAATTTGAAGAAAGAATTAAGCCCGGATGACCCTTGATGAATACAACTGCTGTGTCGACAGCCATGCCGACGGGGTATACAGGTTCATTCTCAAAAACCTGAAGGATGAAGAGGATGCGCGTGATGTGGTGCAGGACGCATTCGAAAAGCTATGGCGAAACCGTCATGCCGTCGGTGCCGGCAAGGGAAAATCCTATCTTTTCACCACTGCTTACCATACCATGATCGATCTTATCAGGAAAAAACAGCACAGCGGGCAACCCCAAGAATTCCCCGAGCCTGCCAGCCATGACCCGGGGGCATACAACGGCCTGAAGGAAGTCCTTGATGAAGCCCTCGGCAGGCTCAGCGAGGTACAGCGCTCGGTGGTGTTGTTGCGCGACTACGAAGGATATTCCTACAGGGAGATCGGTGAGATCACGGGGCTGAACGAAGCGCAGGTGAAAGTTTACATTTACCGGGCCCGCACATTCCTGAAAAACTATATTGTAAATCCCGAACTGGTTATCTGACATGCCGCTGACAATACATAATTACGAAGCATATTTCCTCGACTACCACGAAGGCAGGCTGTCGGCGGAAGAATGCCATGCCCTGTCGGCTTTCCTCGAAGCCCATCCCTGGCTAAGAGAGGAATTCAACGGCCTGGGAAGCGGCTTTCCGCAGCTTCGGCCTGATACCGGCATCAGTTTGGGCAATAAAGACTTTCTTAAACGGCAGACCCATGAAGAAGAAAAGGCATCAGACGAATACCGCCTCATTGCCATGGCAGAGGGCGACCTGTCGGCCGGCGAATCGGAAGCATTGATAAAGCAGATGGCAGATAATGCTGATTTGAAGAAACAATACCACCAATACCTGGCTGCCCGCATGACCGCCGATCCCGGTCTGGTTTTCCCCGGAAAGGATTGTCTGAAGAAGACACCGGCCCTGTTCCTTTTACGTCTTAAAAGCCTGGCCGCTGCTGCAGTGATCCTGCTTGCCCTTGGCCTGTCCTACCTGCTATTTTTTGTTAACAAGCCTGCAAGCATCGAAACATACTCCCTTGAAAAGCTGGCATCCATCGGGCCTGTCATGGAATCACAGGCAACACCCGTTCTCAGGCTGCAGACCAGGGAACTGCCCCCGCTGGCAGGACCTGCTGAGAAGAGGCAAACCGATCAGCCCGAAAAACTGGCCATGCTTCAAACAACAAAAATCCAGGGTCATTCAGCCCCCAAAACCATGGGGATCAACCTGGCATACAGAAATGAATTATTCGCCTCCGGCGGATGGGAAACCAACCTGCCGGCAGCACATATTGAAGGTACAAAAGACAAAAGCCTGGCAGGTAAACTTATCGCCGGCCTTTTTGGAAAAGTCACACAAGTGTTTTCCGCCGACGATCACCGCTATCAAACAAAAAACAAGGATGGCTTTACGATCTGGGACCTTGCCGACCTCGGACTGCGGGGCATCAATACATTAGGCGACCACCGGCACAGCCTCATCAGGGAATATGATGAGAATGGCGCTGTTAACGGCATCATCATCCTGAGTGAATGATCATCCATTCAAAAACAATGCGGCATGTAACCTATGACGCCTGCCATCCGTCACATACAAAAATTCTTATCCTTAAACGCTGATATGATGAAACACACAATGAAAAAACTCATGCCATTTATCCTGGCCGGTTCCCTGTTCATCCCTCACACCAGCCTCATGGCACAGGAGGAAGCCGGCAGTGAAAGAAGGTTAACCGAAGCCTTCACCGCTATTGAAGCCGGTGGCGCCGTAAACATCTTTCTTGCCCAGGACGAAAGGAATTCGGTAATCGTGGAAACTGAAATTCAAAACATCCCGAAGGTTGAAACAAAAGTAAAGAATGGCAAACTCATGATTTCCACCAAAGGGATCAGGAAAACAGAAGGGATAAAAGTGTATGTCAGTTCACCTGTTACAGAACACCTCGACATTTCAGGAGCAGCCGGTGTAAAAAACCAGGGCAGCCTGTCGGGCGGCAAACTCATGGTAAAAGCCTCGGGAGCCAGTAACATCAAGCTCGAAATAAATTATGCTGAGGTTGTTTCCGATGTTTCCGGTGCAGCCACCTTGCAACTGAGCGGAGAAGCATCCACCCACCACACCAATGTAAGTGGCGCCGGTAGTCTCAGGGCTGCCGGACTGCAGACTGTCACCACCCATGCCACCGCCAGCGGAGCAGGCTCAGCCACCGTCAATGCCACCGGAGAAGTGATCTCTTCCACAAGCGGCGCAGGCACCGTAAAGCTGGCCGTAAAACCCGAGCGCCTTACCATCGTATCCGGTGACGTATTGGGCGAAAAAGAGAACGTTCGGGTATATTCCACCGATTACGGCGACACAACAAAAGTGAAGGTGGCAGGGATCAGGATTGAAGTGGTTGAAGACGACAGTACGACGGTTACCATCGGGAACAGGAAATTAACGGTCGACGAAAAGGGAAACCTGAAATGGTGCCGGGTGCATTTTCGCAGGTTCAACGGTCACTGGGCCGGTGTTGAACTGGGCATGAACGGGTATCTGAACCCTGACCGCAACATGAAGTTCGCCCCGGAGGATGAATACATGGACCTGCGCATGGAAAAATCCCTGCAGGTAAACCTGAACCTTTACGAACAGAACATCGCCCTGAGCAGGAACCAGGAATGGGGCATGCTCACCGGCATCGGGATGTCGTGGAACAATTACCGTTTCAGGAGGCCAACCACCCTGTATACTGATTCAGCCTACCTCATCGGCTATATCGACGAAGGCATCAACGTACGAAAATCCAAACTTGCCATCGCCTACCTGCAGGTACCCCTGCTCTTCGAATGGCAATCGCAGCGGTTGACCCCCCGCCATTCTTTTCATGCAGGTGTGGGTGTGATCCTGGGCGTACGGCTCTGGTCATGGCAGAAAAAATACTACAATGAAATGAACAAAGAATATACCCTGACTCAGTACGATCCCGCCACCGGAACCTATCAGGATATATGGGAACGCAACTCACCAAACTACAACAAGACGCATACCTGGGATGATTTTCTGCTGCACCCATTCAAGCTTGACGCAAGCCTTCGTATAGGCTGGGGTTCCATCCATCTTTTCGCAACCTATAACCTGTTGCCTATGTTCCGCAGCGACAAAGGCCCGGAGCTGAACCAGTACGCGGCCGGAATTACCCTGCTGGGTTGGTAAATAACTTGTTACTAAAACAATACATTAGGGGAAGCGGCAAAACACTGCTTCCCTTTTTCATTATAACTAAAAACGCTTTTATCCTTAATGGCGACCCGCAAAACAAGAGCCTGACCCGGTCAACATTTTGGCATGCAATGTAAAAACCGACGGGGAAATTATTTATCTTTGCCGGGCAATTTTCAGGCAAGCTTTACCTAAAACTTCAGGAATATGTCAGGTCACAATAAATGGTCAACCATCAAGCGAAAAAAGGGCGCCAACGATGCCAAGAGGTCCAAGATCTTTTCGAAGATCATCAAGGAAATTACGATTGCCGTAAAGGAAGGGGGAGCCGATCCTGAGGGAAATCCCAGGCTGCGGCTGGCCATTGCCAATGCCAAGGGAGCCAGCATGCCCAAGGAAAACATATCACGGGCCATCAATAAGGGAAAAGACAAAGACGCCAGTAATTTCGTGGAATATACCTATGAAGGCTACCTGCCCCACGGAATCGCCATATATGTTGAATGCACTTCCGATAACCAACAACGTACCGTGAGCAATATCCGCGCCATCTTTAACAGGTACAACGGCAACCTCGGCACCAACGGATCGCTTAGCTTTTTGTTCGACAGGAAAGGGGTATTCACCATTCCCCTGGACAATATCGACCAGGAAGAGTTCGAACTGGAGATGATCGACGCGGGGGCTGAAGACATTACGGTTGAAGACAACTTCATCAGTGTTACCACGGCCATGGAAGATTTCGGTTCGCTTATGAAGAAACTTGAAGAACTTGGCATTGAACCCGAGAATGCTGAGTTACGCCGTATCCCAAAAGAATCCATTGTCCTGGGCCTGGAAGAATCCAAAAAGATCATGAGGGTCATCGAGGCTTTTGAAGAAGACGATGATGTGCAAAATGTATTCCACAATATGGAACTCACCGACGAGCTGGTTGATGCTTTGTAAACCGGCAGGGTTCACTTACAGGTCTTTTATACAACGAACCGAATAGCCATATGTCCGTATGTTTGAGGCTGTACGGTCTACCCCCGGGCTTACAAAACGGTGGAATCTCCGCCAGGGTATATCGCTGTTATCGTGGGTTGATGACCAGAAGCGGGCCTGTTCACCCATTGAAAAAAAGGCACCGGTATTTCCACTATAACCTGCAGGCAAGCCCGTAAACCCAAAAAGATCCAATCCATTGCCACCATTCCAGCCACTTGTGCTTTTGAGGCGCGTGCCGGCATCAAAACCACGCAAATCCCAGGAATCCCACACCGGATGGCCAATACCGTAATGGCTGTCGGCGGCCCCTTCAAGCACTTTCCATTCTTCATCCGAAGGCAGATGCCAACCCGGCGGGCATATGCCCTGCTTTCCCGCACCCGTTTCATATTGCATCATTTCATTCCACTGGTAAAGCCCGCCCCAAAAGCCGCAGTTTGAAGCCTCATCATAATAGCAATACTTTTCAATAAGCCCGTTGTTCGTCTGCAGGTTATGGGAATTAATTCTCGTTCCCACATTCAGGTTTTCCTTAAGCCAGCACTGGCTGAATATCTGGATGGTGTTGTACACCTGTCCCTCATATTCAAGGGTAGGAATCCCCGGGCAGGGAATGTTGGTGGCAAACTGAAAGGTGTAGGTCGTATTTTCCTCAGGAGCATGCAGTATTCCGGATTCACGGACAATAAGATCACGGCCTTGCAAAAAGTTTTTTAAAACAGGTTCTCCTGATTTAGATCCCGCATAGGCCAAACGGCATGCATTAGCATTTTGCTGCCCCGTTGAGATCATTTTTATGCTTCGGCCTATTCCATTCCAATAAGCTGTCAGGAACCAGATATTCCCCTTGCCCGGATGGAACATGAAAGAATGACGGCCTTGAGCAAGTTGCCGGTCAGTGCGGACAACGACCCGGCCCTGCATGTCGGCGATCATTACATGCACCTTCCCTGCATGAGGAATGTACATCGAGATTTCACTGCGGTCTTTCATGGGATTCGGATGGTTCTGGCACACCTCAAATGTTGAAGTTTCATCATCTATTTCCGGAAGGCCGACTGCGGAGAAAGTAGCATATCCGACATAAAGCAGCAGATCTCCCGGGTTTATTATCAGGGATATCGCAGAATCAGGCCGGTAGATCATGGTTTCGCCGCCCATGGTACGGTTCAATACACGGATGCTGTCGAGTTGTACATAATCGCTGTCATTAACAGCTGTAAATGTTAACTGAAGCATGGTTTGCTGCGAAAACATCAACAGATAAGCGGCGGTCAGCAAAAAGAAAAGGATCAGTTTTTTGAACATCGCGAAAATTTTATAAAATGATCATATATATGACGTAGAAAAAAGACGACCGTTACAAGAAATCCGCTTTGCGGAAACCTGAGGGAATGCAAAGTAACCGTATAAAAATTCAACACGATGGCCCATATCTATTTTCAAACGCTTTCCGGACGTTCATTTTACCGGGAGAGAAAACTTACACTTAGCAAAAACTATTTAAATTACTTCTAAATTATCCTCCCGCCGGAGAATTCCACCCCCCGGCACACTTCTTGTTAAAAACTGAATTACAACAACTTATACCCATATTGCCAGGCGACATCTATGATATAAATATATTAATAGGCTGATTATAAGAGCACTAAGCAAATCAACACATCTATAAAACTTCATTTTTATCTTCTGAAAATTATGCTAATTTTGTTTGCCTAATAAGCTAACTGTTAATTATTTAACAAAGGGGTAAATTTAGAAGCATCATGAGGAAAAGTTTACTGTTATTCACGTTTTCAGCCTTACTGGCAGGCATGGCAACGGGTCAGGACAATAAAAGTTTCGGGATAAAATTCAGCGGTTTTGTCAAGAACGACCTTTTCTGGGATTCACGGCAAACCGTTTCGATCAGGGAAGGGCATTTCCTCCTTTATCCCATGAACGAAAATCCTGATGCCGAAGGAAACGACATTAACGCGAAGTCGAACTTTAACATGCTGTCGATACAGACCAGGCTCACCGGCACCATTACCGGTCCTGATGCATTGGGCGCCAAAACTTCGGGCATGATCGAGGGTGCCTTTTTCGGCCATTCCGACGGCGACATCAACGGGTTCAGGTTACGGCATGCCTTTGTGAGGCTGAACTGGACAAAAACAGAATTGCTTGTAGGGCAATACTGGCACCCGACCTTTGTCACCTATTGTTTCCCGCAGGTTATTTCATTCAATACCGGTGCACCCTTTACCCCCTTCACGCGCAATCCCCAGGTGAGGGTTACACAGAAACTTGGTCCATTCAACCTGATGTTCACCGCCCTCAGCCAGCTCGATTTCATGAGTACAGGGCCCGCCGGCCCCGGACGCCAATACCTGCGAAACTCCGTGCTGCCGGCACTAAACCTCCGGTTTGAGTACCGCAACGTCAATACCGAACAAGATAAGGAATTCCTGATCGGAGCCAGCCTGAACTACAAGATGCTTACCCCCCGTCTGGAAACCGACAGCAACTACAAGGCCAACGAAAAAGTATCTTCCCTGTCAGAAACTTTTTATGTTAAACTCAAACTTCCGCTTATTACCGTGATGCTATACGGAGTTTATGCCCAGGATGCATTCAACTGGACCATGCTGGGCGGATATGCGGTTGAAGATATTAACGACCAGCTACGCGACTACCGGGATTACACTCCCATCAGTACTGCATCGGGCTGGATCGACATTCACAGCAACGGCAGGAAATGGCAGGCAGGCCTGCTCGCCGGTTATTCCCAAAACATGGGCGCCGGCAAAACCATCAGCGGCCCGGTCTATCAGCGGGGAGCCAATATTGCATACCTTTACCGGATCGCCCCGCGCTTCATATACAATGCCGGCAAATTCAGGATCGCACCCGAAATTGAATATACCGTAGCAGCCTACGGCAAAACCATTGAAAACGACGGTATCGTAAAAGATACCAGGGAAATCGGGAACCTGCGATTGCTACTGGGCGTGTATTACTTCTTCTAACATTCGGAATAAAACAATAAAACAAATAATCAATTCATTATTCAACAATCAAAAAATCAATACCACTATGAAAAACAAAATCAGCAGTCTGATGGAATATTTCCAGAAGTACCGGGAAAGTGTCGAAAACCCTGAAGGATTCTGGGCAGAAATTGCAGAAGACTATATCTGGAGAAAAAAATGGGACAAGGTGCTTGAATGGAATTTCACCGAGCCAAATATAAACTGGTTCGTGAACGGCAAGCTGAACATCACCGAAAACATTTTTGAACGCAACCTGCCGCACCGCAAGGATCAGATCGCCCTGCTCTGGGAACCGAACGATCCGAAAGAGAAGGTATTAAGCGTTACTTATGGTGAGTTGTTCGAAAAGGTTTGCCAGTTTGCCAATGCGCTCAAGAGCATCGGTGTGAAAAAAGGCGACCGGGTTGCTCTGTACCTTCCGATGATCCTCGAACTGCCTGTAGCCATGCTGGCCTGTGCACGTATCGGGGCCATCCACTCCATCGTTTTTGCTGGTTTTTCGGCCAACGCCCTTGCCGACCGTATCATTGACGCTACCTGTAATGTGGTGATCACATCAGACGGCGCCCATCGCGGCAGCAAGAATATTCCCCTCAAGGCGATCGTAGACGAAGCCGTAGCCAACTGCCCCTCCGTCGAAAACGTGATCGTATACCAACATAATAACACCGAAATCGACTGGGTTGAAGGCAGGGATATTTGGTGGCACGACCTCATTGAAGGCAAGGATACCGTTTGCGAAGCCGAGGAAATGGATGCCGAAGATACCTTGTTCATTCTTTACACCTCCGGTTCGACAGGCAAGCCCAAAGGGGTGCTGCACACCACGGCCGGTTATATGATCTATGCCGAATACACTTTCAAGAACGTATTTCAATACAATGAGGGTGACATTTACTGGTGCACAGCCGACATTGGCTGGGTAACCGGGCACTCCTACATTGTTTACGGGCCGCTGCTCACCGGCGCCGTTTCGGTCATGTTCGAAGGCGTTCCCACCTGGCCCGATGCCGGACGTTTCTGGGAAGTAGTGGCCAAACATAAGGTTAACCAGTTCTATACAGCCCCTACGGCCATCCGCGCACTGATCGCACAGGGTAACGAATGGGTTCAGAAACACGATTTGAGCAGCCTGAAGGTTCTTGGAACGGTTGGCGAGCCGATCAATGAAGAAGCATGGCGCTGGTACCACGATATCGTTGGCAAGGGCAAATGCCCCATCGTCGACACCTGGTGGCAAACCGAAACCGGTGGCATCATGATCACCCCGCTGGCCGGCATCACCCCCACCAAGCCGTCTTTTGCCACGCTGCCATTACCGGGTGTCCAGCCCATTCTGGTCGACAATGAAGGCAATGAACTTACAGGCAACGGTGTTGAAGGGAACCTATGCATTAAATTCCCCTGGCCGGGCATGATCAGGACAACCTACGGCGACCACGAACGCTGCCGCCAGACATACTTCTCGACATACAGGAACCTCTATTTTACCGGCGACGGTGCCAAGCGTGATGAAGAAGGCTATTACCGGATCATGGGCCGCGTTGATGATGTGATCAATGTATCGGGCCACCGCATCGGCACCGCCGAAGTGGAAGACGCCATCAATCAGCATGCAAAAGTGATTGAATCGGCAGTAGTAGGATACCCCCATGAAATAAAGGGTTCAGGCATCTACGCCTATGTGATCTGCGATGAACTGAGCGAAGACGAAGCCCAGACCATCGAAAAGGAGATCCGCGATACCGTAACAAAGTTCATTGGCCCCATCGCAAAACCCGACATGATCCAGATCGTGAGCGGCCTGCCGAAAACACGTTCAGGCAAGATCATGCGCAGAATCCTCCGCAAGATCGGTGAAGGCGATGCCACCAACCTTGGCGATACCTCCACCCTGCTCGATCCGGGCGTGGTTGAAGAGATCATTGCCGGCGCAAAGGTTGATGTGAAACGCTAATTCAAACTCTCACATAAAGCATTCCGGGCGGAGCCCGGAATGCTTTATTTTATTCTGCCAACGAAAAAAACAATCGCAGAAAAAGTCAATAAAAAATAAGGACAGTAAGGATACGAAAAGCTTAAAACAAGCTGTCCGAAGATAATCCTGAATACCTAATTCAAACAAAAACCAAAGAAAATGGAAAACAAATTACCGTTCAACAGAGGATTTGTGGTTTTGGGCGCTATCCTCATCCAGCTTTCGCTGGGCGCCATTTATGCCTGGTCGGTATATACCAAACTACTGGTTGAAGCCGGCTGGAGCAAAGCGGAAACACAAATGGTCTTTTCGGCGGGGCTTGCGCTCTTCGCCATTGTGATGGTTATGGCCGGGCGCATGATGCCCAAAACAGGGCCACGCGTTCTGGCATTTGCAGGCGGCATCGTTCTGGGTCTCGGATATGTCCTGGCGGGATTGTTCGGGGCCGAGAACTTCACAACCACCTTCATTTTTGTCGGCATCATGGGAGGCAGCGGCATCGGGCTTGGTTACGTGGTACCCATTGCGGTGGGCATGCGCTGGTATCCCGACAAAAAGGGGCTGATCACCGGGCTTGCCGTGGCCGGATTCGGCTTTGGCGCAACCCTCTGGATGGCCCTTGCCGATAAACTGGGTCCCCTCGGCGGCGGCGAGTTGCTCGAAAACATCGGATTGTCAAATACCTTCATTGTCTATGGTATTGCCTACCTCGTGATCGTGAGCATTGGCAGCATCTGGATGGTGTTTCCTCCCGAAGGATGGAAACCGCTGGGATGGACGCCTCCCCTGGCCACAAAGAAGAGCTCGGCCGGCACCATCGACTTTACCAGCAGTGAGATGCTCAGGACTCCTCAGTACTATCTCATCCTGCTCACCTTTACCTTTGGTGCGGCCGCAGGGCTGATGAGCATCGGGCTGATGCGACTCTGGCCACAGGAAGCACTGACCAGGGCGGGAATCACGCCCGAAGCAGCCGGTGCCGCAGCAACACTCGCCATGGCAGTCTTCTTTGCCCTCTCAAACGGGCTGGGAAGGATCCTTTGGGGAATGATCAGCGACAAGATCGGCCGCAAATCATCCATCATCATCATGATGGCTACGCAGGGGCTCTTCGTTATCCTGTTCCAATGGACAGCGGGTAACATATACACGCTCTACCTCTTTGCCATTCTCATCGGGTTTAACTTTGGCGGAAACTTTGCCCTTTTCCCGACCATTACAGCCGACACTTTCGGCACCAAGCATGTTGGCCAGAATTACGGATGGGTATTCCTTGCCTATGCCGTAGGCGGCATTTTTGGCCCCGTAATGGGCGGCAGGCTGGGCGACCTTAACAACTTCCCGCTGGCCTTTACCATCTGCGGCATCCTTTGCTTTATCGCCGTAATTTCTATCGGTCTGGTAAAACCCGCATCGAAAAGAATTGCATAGTAATTAATCCCTGGCATACTGCCCCAAAAGGGCAACAACCGCCCTGAACGCATACAGCACTATTGCTTCCGGCATTCAGGGTGGTTTTTTTTATTTTTTATTTACCACATGTCCCAGCCCTGCCGCCGCCATCATTCACGGCAAACTACCACAAAAATGCCGGGAAAAGAGATGATTAGCACTTAGTTTAAATATTTGTTAATCGTTTCACAATATGATTTTTTGTTGCTACCTTTGCAGCACCAAAAGCCTGATTGTATTTTTTCATATTTTTTTAACCTTATAATTTCCTGTAAAATGCCGCTCAGATCACTTGATAAAATCTTCAAACCAAAAAGAATAGCCCTGATCGGGGTATCGAACAACCCCGACAGCGTAGCCAGTATAGCATTGAAAAACCTCGTTGGCGGGGGATTTCAGGGGGTTGTATACCCCATAAATCCTAAATATGAAGCGGTGATGGGCATCACCTGTTATCCCGACATCAAGAGCGTACCCAAGACGCCCGACCTGGCCGTGATCGCCACTGCCAGCACGCGGGTTCCACAGCTGATCAGGGAATGCGGCGAAGCCGGGGTGCTGGGTATCATCATCATGTCGGCTGGTTTTAAGGAATCGGGAGAAGAAGGCCGGAAGCTGGAGGAGCAGGTAAAGGCCGAAGTAGCCAAATATGACGGTATGCGGGTGATCGGACCAAACTGCCTTGGCATCATCGTGCCGGGAAGCAGGATGAATGTAAGTTTTTCCTCCATTATGCCCAAAAAGGGCAATGTGGCCTTTATCTCACAATCGGGCGCTCTTTGCACTTCGGCCCTCGACTGGGCTGTTGACCAGAAGATCGGCTTTTCCTATTTCGTTTCGATCGGGAACACCATGGATGTGGGATTCGGGAACCTGATCGATTATTTCGGACAGGACCCCAATACCAAATCGATCATCCTTTATGTTGAGAGCATCACCTTTGCCAGGCAGTTTATGACCGCTGCCCGTCATTTTGCCCGCAAAAAACCGATCATTGTATACAAGGCCGGGCGCTACCCTGAGTCAGCGGCCGCTGCCGCCTCCCATACCGGTGCCATGGCCTCGGAAGACAACATTTACGATGCGGTATTTGAACGTGCCGGCATTGCCAGGGTATACGACATCGGCGACATCTTTGACTTCACCGACCTCATTTCAAGAAGGAATACTCCCAGGGGCTCGAAGCTGGCCATTGTGACCAATGCCGGCGGACCCGGTGTTATGGCAACCGACACCCTGCTGACTGAAGGCGGCAATCTCACCAAACTTTCGAAAGAAACCATGGACAAACTCGACAAGGAACTGCCACCCTACTGGTCGCACGGAAACCCTGTCGACGTGATCGGGGATGCCACGCCGGAACGCTTTGCCAAGGCCGCTGAGATCGTGCTTCAGGATGACAACGTGGATGCGGTATTGGTGATCCTCACCCCGCAGGCCATGACGAAGCCAACCAAAACAGCCCAGGCCATTGCCGAGATATCCGGGCACTATTCCAAGCCGATCATGGCAGCATGGCTCGGTGGAAAAAGCATGAAAGAAGGAGCCGATATACTGCTCGAAAGAGGCATCTCAGTATACCAGACCCCCGAACAGGCCATCCGCGCATTTATGACCCTGGTTAAATACTCACGCAACCTGAGCATATTATTTGAAACCCCGAAAGATGTAAACGTTTCCTTCCAGGTTGATAAAAAGAAGGTGCGCAAGGAATTTGCAAGTAAATACTTTAAGAATGATGAAACCATCCTGTCGGAAGATATTTCCAAAGAACTGATCCAGGCCTACGGCATCCCCACCACCAAGCCACAGCCGGCCAGCTCCGCCCTGCAGGCTGCAGACATAGCCAACAAGATCGGCTACCCTGTGGTATTAAAGATCCTCTCGCCTGATATAACGCATAAATCGGATATCGGAGGGGTGGTGCTGAACATCAAAGATGAAAACACCGTTTGGATAACCTTTAAAAACATGACCGAAAGCATCCGGCAAAAGATGCCGGATGCCAAGATCGAAGGAGTTACCGTACAACCCATGTTTGATGCGAAAGATTCGGTGGAAATGATCCTTGGTATCAAAAAAGATCCTGTTTTCGGCACCTGTATGATGGTGGGCATGGGTGGAACGGCAGCCGAGCTTTTTAAGGACAAGTCGCTTGGTTTCCCGCCACTGAATGAAAGGCTGGCACGCAGGATGCTGGAAAACCTGAAAATATACCCCCTGCTAAAAGGTTATCGCGGCAGCAAACCAAAAAATATCGATAAGCTGATTGAACTGATGATCAGGATGTCATACCTGGCGGCAGATTACCCGGAAATTTCCGAACTCGACATCAACCCGCTTCTGGTCACCCCGGACGACGTGGTGGCCCTCGACGCCCGCATAGTGCTCGACAAAGAAGTGGTGGGGAAAAAACTTCCCGAATATTCGCACCTGCTCCTGCATCCATACCCCGATAAATATATCAGGCACATGAAACTCAATGATGGTAAACCGATCACACTCCGGCCCATCAAACCCGAAGACGAACCTCTGTGGCTTGAATTGCTTGGAAGCTGTTCCAAGGAATCCATCTATTCGCGCTTCCGCTATAATTTCCACTTCGACTCACACGAGGTGGCAACACAATTCTGCTACATTGATTACGCACGCGAAATTGCCATTGTTGCTGAAATCGAAGAAAAAAAAGAAAAGAAACTTATTGGAGTAGGACGGCTTATTGGTGATCCCGACCTGGTTTCGGTCGAATATGCCATTCTGATCACCGATACCTACCAGAACAAGGAACTGGGTACCATCCTCACAAGCTATTGCGTTGAAGTTGCAAAGATCTGGAAGATGAAGCGCGTATTTGCCGAAACCACCAAAGACAATAAAGCCATGATAGCCGTGTTCAAAAAGCTTGGCTTTGATGTGGTATACAACACCGACAATACCGTGAGTGTTTCGAAGGATCTGACAAAAGAAAAATAGTCACGACCATATAAACGATAAAGGTGCCGTCCTGAATGGGACGGCATTTTTTTTAAGGATGCACTGATTATTAGGGAAAAATCGTTATGCCGGCAGAAACCTATTCCTGTTTTCTATTATCGACGATTGCACAAAGCCTGTCGAAGATCTCATCGATTGAGCCTTTGCCGTTGGCAGATTCGAGTTTCCCTTTTTCGTGGTAATAGTCGATAAGCGGCCGGGTCTGGCTGTGGTACACCTTAAGCCTGTTGGCGATTACTTCCCGGGTATCGTCCTTACGGCCTTCGATCCTGGCACGATTCAGCAGGCGCTCCATCAGCTCCGCATCGTCCACATCCAATGCCAGAACAACATCCACGCCGGCACCCCATTCTTTCAGCAGCATGTCGAGGTCGGCGGCCTGTTGCAGCGTGCGCGGATAACCGTCGAAAAGAAAACCCGGGGTGTTTGAATGTTTTTTCATGGCCGACCGCAGGATCTCGAGCAGCAGATCATCGGAAACAAGTTCCCCCTTTTCGATGATGCCCTGCACCCTGAGGCCGAGCTCCGTTTTTGACCTGATCTCACTTCTGAAGATATCGCCGGTTGAAATATGCGTCAGGTTATACTTTTCAACCAGTTTTGCGCTTTGTGTGCCCTTGCCCGATCCGGGGGGGCCAAAAATGATAATATTGAACATGATTGGTTTATTATTTGATTGATGTTTTAGTAATTCCTGCCCTTGGATAACCACATGGGAGCAAATATTATTTACCCCCGGCATGCAAACTTTCGCCCGCCCCTTATCAAATCCCTGGCAAGCGTATACAAATGTATGGAAAAGCATTCAGCCCTGAAAGGTATATTTTGATTAATTTTGCATTTCATCCTCCTGAAAAAAAAGCCTTGCAGTACAGCCAAAACAGGCATACAGACACCTTATATCCGGGCGACACCACCGGACTGTCAGGTTTTGGAAATGCTGGTCACGACAGTCTTTTACCGCCATCGCGTTTCCTGCAAACCGAAAATTTCATGAAAGAGCCGGTTGGAACCCCTCTTACAAATCAGATACAGCCCTTATGGATCCCGCTGGTTTTGTTCGCCTGCCTGGTGCTTCTGGCCTGGACCAGGCTGTTCTTCAGAAGGAGGCTGGCCATGGTTTTCAGCGCTGTAGCTGCAAAGAACTATGCCAATCAGCTTATCCGCGACGGAAACCTGTTCAATGAACGCATCGGACTGGTGCTTTTCCCGGTTTATGTTGCCGTACTTTCCCTCTTCATCCTTCTCTCTCTTCCCCTGCTAAACCTTTCCCACGATTATGGCAGCCGCAGTACCAACTACCTGTTCATTGCCGGGGGGGTACTGGGACTTTGGTTTTTGAAGGTGATCGTGGTCAGGCTTCTTGCGGCCCTTTTCAACACCCGGGAACATTCCAGGGAGCTACTCATCAATATGTATCTTTTCAACATTTTCGCCGGCATGATCCTGCTTCCTATCGTTTGTTGCATGGCTTTTTCCGACACCCGGATCTTCTTCTTCTCAGGCCTTGTCATCCTCACGCTGGTGTATATGATGAGGCTGGTGAGAATGTGGCTGATCGGTTTCGGTCTTGGAAAATTTTCGGGATTCCATTTATTTTTTTATCTTTGCACCCTCGAAATTTTACCAATGATCGTTCTGGCTAAAATATTGACCGGGATCATGATCCCTCCGGGGGTCTGACAGGGAAAATGAGTTTTTCGTTTCATCAAAAGACTTGAATAGTGAAAATCAGAAATATACTCGTATCGCAACCCGAACCTGCCGATCTGGAGAAATCTCCTTACGGGGAACTTGCCCGAAACTACAATCTGAACATTGATTTTAATAAGTTTATCAAGGTAGAGGGAGTTAGCGGAAGGGAATTTCGCCAAAACAGGATCAATTTACTTGACTTCAGTGCCATCATCTTTACCAGCAGGAATTCGGTCGACCATTTTTTTCGCATGGCTCAGGAGCTCAGGGCAGAAATTCCCGACACCATGAAATACTTTTGCATTTCGGAATCCACTGCCTTTTATCTTCAAAAATACGTTCAGTACCGGAAGCGCAAAATATTTCACGGCAAGCAAAGCTTTGAGCAATTGATGGAGATCATCAGGAAGCATAAGGAAGAAAAATATCTGCTGCCCTGTTCCGACATTCATAAGATCAGCATGACCAAGCTGCTGGATAATGCCGGCATCAACTACAAAAAGGCCATCTTCTACAAAACCCTTGCCAGCGATCTTTCGCACATCGACATTGCCTCTTATGATATGCTGATATTCTTTAGTCCTTCGGGGGTAAAGTCCTTATTTAAAAACTTTCCGAAGTTTAAGCAGAACTCCACACTGATTGCGGCCTTTGGCCCCACTACTTCGAAAGCCGTTGCGGAAGCAGGCCTGAAACTCGACATCGCGGCCCCGACAAAAACCGCCCCTTCCATGACCATGGCCATTGAACAGTATATCCAGAAAGAAAACAAAAGGAAATAGATAAGCGGTAATGCCCGTTTGTCGTACCGGCAATGCCGCATCCCCGGCCCGGATGCTAAAAAACACCCAAAGATCGCATGAAGAAACACCCTGCCTAATCTTTAAGGGATCATGAGACAAACTTTTCGCAGACAGGAACGGCTGAAGAGCAGCAAAACCATCAAACAGCTTTTTACCGGTGGACACTCATTCCTGTTATACCCGTTCAAGGTTAACTGGCTGCCAGCCACTCACGTGGGCAGATTTCCGGCACGGGTCATGATCAGCGTTTCCAAAAAAAACTACCCGAAAGCCAGCGAACGAAACCACCTGAAAAGGCTGATCAGGGAGGCATACAGGAAAAACAAATACATGCTGTACGATTATCTGAAGGAATATGGGCTGTACTTCGACTTTTCGCTGGTCTACATCGGCAAAAGCAGAGAAGATCAGGCCACGATCGAACGAAAAATAATCCTTCTTTTCCAGCGTTTGATTTCAGAAGCCGAAAAGTATTCAAGAACAAAAAACAAAATTATATGAACATTAAAAACTTCATCAAAAATATCCTTCCCGCCATACTATTATTGTTAGCCGTCAACTTTAATGCATGGAGTCAAAACGAAAAGAACTTCGAGATATCAAAGAACCTGGAAGTCTTTATTTCACTTTTTAACGAACTGAACAAGAATTACGTTGACGATATCCATCCGGGCGAATTAATGCAAACAAGCATTGAGGCCATGCTGGAAACCCTCGATCCCTATACCGTCTATATTCCCGAAGCCGATGTTGAGGATTACCGCATGATCACCACCGGGCAGTACGGTGGAATCGGCGCCCTGATACACAAAAACGGGCAGTATGTTGTCATCTCGGAGCCTTATAAAGGTTTTCCCGCTCATATGACAGGCCTGAAAGCCGGCGACCGCCTGCTGAAGATCAACGGCGAAGACATGACCGGGAAGGCATCCGATGAGGTTAGCCGGTTCCTGAAAGGGCAGCCCGGAACCACCGTCAGCGTTGAGGTTGAACGCAACGGGGAGCCGGCTCCCCTCGCATTCGAACTGAAAAGGGAAAATATCACCATTAAGGACATCCCTTATTACGGCATGCTCAACGACAGGATCGGATACATCCGGCTGTCGGGCTTTACACAAAATGCCGGCAGCGACGTTAAAAAAGCCTACGTTGAACTGCAAAACAAATATAAGCCCGAAGGCATGATCCTCGACCTGCGGAATAACGGGGGCGGCCTTTTGCATGAAGCGGTGAATGTTACCAATATATTCGTCGACAAGGGATCCCTCGTGGTAAGCACCAAAGGGAAACTGGAAGATAAAAACCAGGAACACCGCACCCGTTTCAACGGCATCGACACCAAAACACCCATCGTGATCCTGATCAATGCCTACAGCGCATCCGCATCGGAGATCGTGGCCGGTGCCATACAGGACATGGACCGCGGCGTGGTACTCGGACAACGTTCGTTCGGCAAAGGCCTGGTTCAAAATGTGATCCCGCTCAGTTACAACTCACAGCTGAAGGTGACCGTGGCAAAATATTATATCCCCTCGGGGAGATGCATACAGGCCATCGACTACTCCCTGAAAGACGATGAAGGCTACTTTACCAAGATACCCGATTCACTGGTGACTGAATTCAAAACGCTTCGCGGAAGGCCTGTTTACGACGGAGGAGGCATCACGCCCGACATCAGTATGGCGCCCAGGAAGTACAGTCCGATCCTGGCCAGCCTGTTAACCAAATTCCTTATTTTTGACTATGCTACCCAATTCGCCCGTGAAAACCCTTCAATTCCCACACCTGAAGATTTTGTGATCACGGATGAGATCTATGATGATTTTACAAATTTCCTGTCCGACAAAGATTACGACTATACCACCATGGGTGAACGGAAAATGAAGGAGTTGAAAAAGGCTGCCAGGGAAGAGGGGTATTATGATGCCATTGCTGATGAATTCGAAGTGTTGCATCAATCGCTCATGCACAACAAGGAAGAAGACCTCATCAACAACAGGGAGGAGATCAGCGAAATACTGAAAATTGAGATCGTAACGCGCTATTATTATCAGGAAGGAAAAGTCAGGGCTTCCCTGCACAGCGATCCCGAAGTGATCCGCGCCATCAGCATTCTCGAAAACCCCGGCTTATACTCTTCAATTCTGGATGGAAGTTATACAGACGAAGAGGAAGCAAATCCCCGGGAACCGGATAAGGAGCAAGGCTGACCAGCGTTTTCGTTGTAAACTTTATGGCCAGCAACCGCCGTAAAACAGCACATCCGTTTGTAACTGTTTTGTTCTGTTTGGTGTATAAGTGAAGGATCCCGTCATATCATGAAAATAAAGAAAATACAGCTTCTGGTAGAAACATACGAATCGCCTGATGCTTTGCCGCCGGAAGACCGGAAACTGCTGATGCATGCAGATAAAAGCCTTTCGGACGCCTATGCGCCTTATTCCCAATTCCGGGTTGGAGCGGCAGTTCGGCTATCCGGGGGAAAAATACTCAGCGCAAACAATCAGGAAAACGCTGCTTACCCTTCGGGGATGTGTGCCGAACGCATCGCCATGTTTTTTGCCAGGGCGCAATACCCGGAAGCCATTATTGAGACCATTGCCATTTCGGCACAAGCCGACGAATTCATTATTGGCAGGGCCGTTTCACCCTGCGGGGCCTGCCGGCAGGTGATGGCCGAGTACCAGGTACAGCAGGACAAAGACATCCGCGTGCTTATGAAGGGGGAGCGCGGCCCCATCCTGGCAGTAAATTCCATTGATGCACTCCTTCCGCTGATGTTCCACGCACCCGAACTAAAAAAGAAAAAATAATATGGAACTCGTTTCCTCACAAATATGCAAAACCGGCGACATTGGCATCTACAACAACCTCTTTGGCGGGAAGATGCTGGCCTGGCTCGACGAAGCCGGCGGCACCTTTGCCGCTTCCGTTTGCTGTACCCCCAACATGATCACCCTGAAAATGGATGAAGTGGTGTTTAAAAGCCCGGTGAAAGTGAATAACCATATCCGCATTTACGGAGCTGTTAAACACATGGGAACCAGCTCACTCACCATCAGGCTTGAGGCCAGGAGATTTGATTTCCCAACGCATAGTGAAGAACTGGTCTGTTCCACCACCATGACTTTTGTCAGGATTGATGAAAACGGAAAAGCCGTTCCGATCAGTTTGGAGATCAGAAAACAACACACCCATCCGTAACATTAAAAACACCCGTATACCATGAAGCAAGTCCGATATTTACTACTGATCCCCGCTATACTGTTGATGGCTATGAAGTCGGACAAGCCGGCATACAGGCTTTTCGACATAAAAGGCAAGAAGGCCGGCTACACAAAAATGCTGAAGCAGGCGCTTGAATCCGACATCGTTCTGTTCGGGGAATTGCATAATAACCCGATCTGCCACTGGCTGCAATATGAGCTAACCGCTGATTTGCACAAAGAAGCCGGAGAACGCCTGGTTCTGGGTGCCGAAATGTTTGAACATGACGGGCAACTGATCCTCGATGAGTATATGAATGGCAGCATTACCGGCAGCAGTTTCGAATCGCAGGCCAGGTTATGGCCAAACTACAAGACCGATTATAAACCCCTTGTGGAATATGCCCGGAGCCACCGGCTCAGGTTCATTGCCACGAACATCCCCAGGCGTTATGCTTCGGTCGTTTTCAGGGAAGGGTTTGAAGGGCTCGATAGCCTGGAAGTCGAAGCGCAGACTTACATCGCGCCATTGCCTGTGCCCTACGATCCGTCGCTTCCCGGCTACCAGGCAATGCTTGACATGGGAGGGGGCGCCATGGGCGGACATGCCTCGGATAATTTCCCCAAAGCACAGGCCATCAAGGATGCCACCATGGCCCATTTCATACTCGAAAACCTTCACGACACCAGCCTGTTTATTCATTACCACGGAACATACCACAGCAACGGCTTTGAAGGAATTACCTGGTACCTGAACCATTACCGGCCGGGGCTCAGGATCATGACCATTGCCAGCGCCGAACAGGAATCCATTGAGAAACTGAACGAGGAAAATACCGGCATCGCCGATTTTATCCTCATCATCCCGCAAAGCATGACCAAAACCCACTAAAGGCAAAGGAATATCCCGTCAGTAATAATTCCGGGAGTTAAGACAATCAGCTTATGCTAAGCAGAAACCAGATCAAATTCATACAATCACTGCGGCTGGCCAAATTCAGAAAGGCCAACGGGTTGTTTGTTGCCGAGGGGCCAAAGATCGTTGAAGAGCTGATTGTTTCCGGATTTAAAACTGTTTTTGTTTACGGCCTTGAAGCCTGGTTAAAAGACAAGGAAAAGCTGCTGAAAAAGAATGGATTGCTGGCTGCGGTTGTCAGCCCGAAGGAGCTTGAACGCATCAGCAGCCTGACAACCCCAAACCAGGTGCTGGCCGTTTGCAGGATCCCGGAAAGGGAGAATGCCGCCCCAGCCTTCACAGGCAGGCTGCTTGCCCTTGACGGCATCCGGGACCCCGGAAATATGGGGACCATCATCCGCACCGCCGACTGGTTCGGCATTCATGAAATAATCTGTTCAGACGATTGCGTGGAAGTATTCAACCCAAAAGTGGTGCAGGCTACCATGGGTTCCATTGCACGTGTCAAGCTGTATTATACCGACCTTCGCACGATGCTTTCGACTTCAGGAATGAACATCTATGTCAGTGTTACCGATGGGGTTTCCATATGGGATCTGCAACCCGGCGATGGCATCTATGTGGTCGGAAACGAGTCGACAGGCATTAGGCCGGAAGTACTTGGCCATGCCAGTCACCGTATCACCATCCCCCGTGGTTCCGTCGGGGCCGAATCGCTGAATGCTTCTGTTGCAGCCGGGATCATCCTGGCCGCTATCTCAAAAAGACAGGGCTGAGCAGATAAATGACTATTCTGCGAACAATAATATTATATCTTTGTTGACTGTTTATAGAATGATCCTTGTATATGACACCGGAAATAAAAATACTCATTGTCAGCATCGTTTTGGTTGGGCTTGCCATCTCGGGCATCGCCATCAAAATATTCCTGAAAAAGGGAGGGGAATTCAAGAAACAATGCAGCGGTGTTGATCCTCAAACGGGCGAACGTTACGGCTGCACCTGCGGAAAGAACGACAGCGGTGACAACTGCGACAACCGGCAGGTGTGAGCGGAACCGAAGACCATAATTTCCTGCAAACAGCTATTTCAACATCAGCTCTTTTAAGCCTTCCGTGGCATAGGTCTGCATACTGCCATCGCTTCCGCTGTATATAAAAAAGGCATCCAGGCCGTCATTGGTTTCCAGCACCTTCAGGGCTTTGTCAATTCCCATCACCATAAAGGCGGTTGCCCAGGCGTCGGCGGTGCCGCAATCACCGGCAACAACGGAAACGCTGAGCAGTGTATGTGTGACCGGGTATCCCGTTTGCGGATCGATGGTATGTGAATACCTGATGCCGTCTTCCTCATAGAACTTCCTGTAGTTTCCCGAGGTTGCCATGGCACGATCCTTCAGGTACACCATGGTTTCGAGTTGCCTTTCCGAAAGTTCGTGTTCGGCAGGCCGTTCAACACCGACAACCCAGCGACCTTCGCCGGGTTTCTCACCGCAGGCAAGGACCTCGCCCCCTATGTCGACCAGGAAGTTTTCTATTCCCTTTGAAGCAAGGTATGCCCCGGTAAGGTCGACGGAATAGCCTTGTGCAACGGCATTGAAGTCGAAACGGATCCCATCCTTTTCCACTATGATCTGACTGCCTTCAAGGCGCACCATCTCATAGCCGATAAATGGCAGCAGGCTGTCGATGAGCACCTGGCTGATTTCCCGGCGGCCTTCGGCCCCAAAACCCCATGCATTCACGAGGGGGCCGATGGTAAAGTCAAAAGCCCCTCCGCTTTCCCCGGCCACTTTCCTGGCCAGCAGGTAAGTATTGATAAAGACCTCATCACAAATAACCGAATCCTCTCCCCGGTTGATCCGGGAGATGACCGAATTGGGTTCCCACATCGATACCGACATATCGAAGGCCCTCAGCAGGGAGTCGATCCCGGCCTGGAAGTTCCTGCCTTCCTGATCGTAATAGGTAACGGCATAGTAAGTGCCCTGCGCAAGCCCGTTAAAACCAACCTTTTGAAATGCTTCACGGGGGCTGCAGGAAACCGCCAGGAGGAAAATGGCGAAATACGGGAATGTTTTTCTCATTTTTTGGTTGTTTAAGCAGGTATAAAAATACAATGATCTATTGAAAAAAACACCAGATCTGTCAAATAGAAAAAGCCCGCAAAGCAGTAACCTTACGAGCCTTTACATCCGGCTGTTTTCTTCACGATCAGCCCCCGAAGTCGTCAAAGGCGATCATTTCCCCCGGGACGCCGTAATCATCGAGCATTTTCAATACGGCATCGTTCATCATGGGGGGGCCGCAGATATAATATTCAATTTCTTCCGGTTCGGGATGGTTTTTAAGGTATTCGTCCAGCACCATCTGGTGGATAAAACCTACGTAACCCTTCCAGTTGTCTTCCGGCAGGGGTTCGGAAAGTCCGATATGGAATGAGAAATTCGGGAATTCCTCTTCAAGGGCCTTGAATTCATCCACATAGAAGAGCTCCCTCATTGAGCGGCCGCCATACCAGAAGGTCGCTTTGCGTGAGGTCTTTTGTGTCTTGAACTGATCGAAGATGTGTGAGCGCATGGGGGCCATGCCTGCCCCGCCCCCGATGAACATCATTTCCTTGTTGGTATCCTTGATGAAAAACTCACCGTAAGGCCCGGATATGGTTACCTTGTCGCCGGGTTTGCGCGAAAAGATATAGGATGAACATATCCCCGGGTTCACCTTCATAAATCCGCCCGTTTTCCTGTCGAAAGGCGGGGTGGCAATCCGGATGTTAAGCATGATGATGTTGCTTTCGGCCGGGTGGTTGGCCATGCTGTATGCGCGAAAAACCGGCTCGGGGTTCTTCATCTTCAGGTCCCACATTTTGAACTTGTCCCAGTCGGCCCGGTATTCCTCCTCCACTTCAATATCCCTGAAGTCGACCGTACATTTCGGAACATCGATCTGAATGTATCCGCCCGATCGGAAATCGAGGTTTTCCCCTTCGGGCAGTTTTACAACGAATTCCTTGATGAAGGTGGCTACGTTATGGTTTGAGATCACCTCGCATTCCCATTTTTTGATGCCAAATATCTCGGGTGGAATGCTGATGCGCATATCCTGTTTTATTTTCACCTGGCAACCCAGCCGCCAGTTGTTCTGCTGTTCCTTGCGGGTAAAATATCCCACTTCGGTAGGCAGGATGGATCCGCCGCCTTCCAGCACCTGGCATTTGCACATGGCACAGGTGCCACCGCCGCCGCATGCCGACGGCAGGAAAATTTTCTTTGCCGCCAGTGTCGACAGTATCGTTGAACCAGGGTTTACCGTTAGCTCTTTTTCGTCATTGATGGTAACGGTGACTTCACCCTGAGGCGTTAATTTCTTTCTGGCGAACAACAACATCGCTACCAGGAAGATGATCACCAGGAGGAAGATGACGATGCTGGCGAGGATTACTTGTCCGATTCCGATTAATAGCATTTTCTGAACTATTTAACTTTTTATTACAGTTGAATACCCATAAACATCATAAAGGCCATTCCCATGAGGCCGGTAATGATAAATGTGATGCCCAGCCCGCGCAAGGGTGCCGGGACATTTGAATATCTGATCTTTTCACGTATGGCGGCGATACCCACGATGGCCAGGAACCAACCCACCCCTGAACCGAGGCCAAAGGAAGTTGCTTCGGCAATGCTCTGGTATTCCCGCTCCTGCATGAACAGGGAGCCTCCCAGGATGGCACAGTTTACGGCGATAAGCGGAAGGAAGATCCCCAGCGAGGAATACAGCGCCGGCGTAAATTTTTCAATGACCATCTCAACCAGTTGCACCATGGAGGCGATCACCGCGATGAACATGATAAACGACAAAAAGCTCAGGTCGACATCGGCGAAGCTTGGATCCAGCCATGCAAGGGCTCCGGCCGAGAGCAGGTATTCGTTCAACAGGTAATCGACCGGCACGGTGATACCCAGAACGAAGATCACTGCGATCCCCAGCCCTACCGAGGTCTTTACCGTTTTCGACACCGCCAGGTATGAACACATACCCAGGAAGTATGCGAACACCATATTGTCGACAAAGATGGATTTTACGAAGATATTGATCAGTTCCTGCATAAGGCGATGCTGTTAAATTTTAATTTTCTTCAATAAGTTCCCTGTTTCTTTTACGTTGCACCCAGATGATCACACCCACGGTGATCAGTGCCATGGGCGGAAGGATCATCATGCCGTTATTGGCATAAAAGCCACCGTTATGAATATACCAGGAATCGGGGATGATATGATAGCCCCAGATGGTTCCCGATCCGAGGAATTCGCGGAAGAATGCCACCACGATGAGTATCCAGCCATAACCCCAGGCATTGCCGATGCCATCGAGAAATGAGGGCCATACCTTGTTGGCCATGGCAAAGGCTTCGAAGCGGCCCATGATGATACAGTTGGTGATGATCAGCCCGACAAATACCGACAATTGTTTGCTTACCTCATAGGCAAAGGCCTTGAGCACCTGATCGACCAGGATGACCAGGGAAGCGATGACCACCAGTTGCACGATGATCCTGATACGGGGGGCAATGGTATTTCTCAGGGCCGAGATAACGACATTGCCGATGCCCATCACAGCCATGACCGAAAGGGCCATGACGAAGGCGGGCTCAAGCTTTACGGTTACGGCCAGGGCCGAACAAATGCCAAGCACCTGCACGGTGATCGGGTTTTCGCGGCCCAGGGGCGTAGTGATCAGTTTCTTGTTTTTGCGGGAAAACAATGGTTCCCTTTCTGTTTTTTCTGCATTCATCTTATTCCTGGCTTTTGAAATATGCAACATAGTTGCTTAAACAGTTTTTTATCATTTTGGTGACCCCGTCGCTGGTGATGGTTCCACCCGAGATGGCATCAACGCCATGCTCTCTTTCGGCCGGCGGCATGGTTGTAACGCCGCCTTTCTTCACAGTAATGGAAACGAATTCTCCTTCTTCATTGAATATGGTCTTGTCACGGAACTGATTCCCGAAAGACGGCAGGGCGATCTCCGCACCCAGACCGGGTGTTTCCTTATCGTGTCCGAACTCGGCCCCAAATATCGTATTCTTGTCGGCTCTCAGGGCAATATTCCCATAAATGGGTCCCCACAGGCCTTTCCCGTAAAGTGGCAGAATATAGATCTGCTCATCGCCTGCCCGGGCAAGATACAGGGGCACCTTGAAATCTCTTCCCTGGCTCTTATTGTAAAGCTCCGACTTAAGGTTGATATCGAAGGCCCGTTCACTGCCCTTTTCGAAGGTACCCTGTGAAAAAACGGAAGTCATATTTCCATCCTGGTCGAGGACGATCTCTTTCAGGATGATCTGGTTAAAGACGATCTCTGCACTGTCGGTGCCAACGGTCTTGTCGGCGGCAGCCAGGATACCCTGTATCTTGGCGATGGCGACATTCCGTTCCTGAAAAGGCTTGAGGATCATGGCGGCCGACGAGAGCAGTGCCGCAACAATGATGACCATGGCCGAGGAGTAAATGAATATATACCTGTTACTGAACATGGATTGAATCTTATGTTTATTATCGTTGATTTATCATGTAGTTGCCGTTTGGGCGGCCCAGCGTTTTTTCCTCATCCTGATATTGGCCTGCACCACATAATGGTCGATGAGGGGTGCAAAGACATTCATCAGCAGTATGGCAAGCATCATGCCTTCGGGGTAGGCCGGGTTAAACACCCGCACCAGTATGGCAAAGACCCCGATGAGGAAGCCGTAAATATATTTTCCTTTTGTGGTTTGCGTTGCCGTAACAGGGTCTGTGGCCATGTAAACGGCGCCAAAGGCAAAGCCGCCCATAACCATGTGGTCCCAGGGAGAGATCTGCATATAGGCATTGCTGCCTGCAAGGTTAAAGACATACCCCATCAGTAATCCGCCGGCAAAGACCGATAACATGATGCGCCAGCTGCCCATGCCGGTAAAAAGAAGGACAAGGGCACCCAGAAGGATGGCCAGGGTGGATGTTTCCGCTACCGATCCGGGTATAAAGCCATAGAACATATCGAGGGTTGAAGGCAGTGTAAGTTCGCTTCCCTGCACTGTGGTGCTTGCCAGAGCATCGCCCAGGGGAGTGGCCCCGCTGACGGCATCGCCCTGCTGGTGTATCCATACATCATTTCCCGACATATGCCGGGGATAGGCAAAAAAGAGAAAAGCCCTTGCGGTGAGGGCGGGGTTGAGGATGTTCATGCCCGTACCGCCAAATACTTCCTTTCCGAAGATCACGGCAAAGACCGTTGCAACGGCAACCATCCACAGCGGCACCTCGGGTGGCATGACCAGGGGAATGAGCATGCCGGTGACCAGGAAGCCCTCGTTCACCTCATGACCCCGGATCTGGGCAAAGATGAATTCCGTGGCAAGGCCTGCAACATAGCTTACCACGATGATGGGCAAGGCCACTTTGAAACCATACCAGAAATTCTCCAGCAGGGGTATGCCGGCAATGCCGTTGGAAAGATGGTGTTGGTAGCCGATGTTCCACATCCCGAAAAGCAGGGGTGGCATCATGGCAAGTACCACGATGATCATGGTCCGCTTCAGGTCGTTGGCATCCCTGATATGGCTGCCGGTGAGCGTGACCCGGTTCGGGACGAAGAGAAAGGTCTCAAAAGCATCAAAAGTCGAGTGAAGCTTTTCAAACCTTCCGCCCTTCTCAAACTGGGGTTTTATTTTGTCAAGAAAGTTTCTGAGTGCTTTCATTGATTTGCTGATGTTTTAATGAATTTGATATTATTGCAGCCGGGTTTATCCCATTTCCCTGATCATCAGGTTCAGGCCGTCCCTGATGATCTGTTGTATGTTGATCTTTGAGGTACTGATGAATTCACAAAGGGCAAAATCCTCTTCGTCAACCTCGTAAATCCCAAGATTTTCCATCTGGTCGATATCTTCCACCATGATGGCCTTGATAAGTTGCATGGGATAGATGTTGAGCGGGAAGACCTGTTCAAACTTTCCGGTAAGCACAAAGGCCCTCTCCCCGCCGTGGTAGTTGGTATCGAGCCTGTATTTTTTCCCCGGTCTCAGCCATGTAAAGAAAGAATGGTAAAAGCTGAATTTTGATAAGCCCGGAGAGGCCCAGCCAAAAAACTCATAGTAATCACCTTCGGGTATCACGCTCAGTTGGGAATCGTAATATCCCATGTGGCCGGCCTTCCCGATATTACTGCCCGTAAGCACATTCCCTGAGATATAACGTTGTTTCCCGTCTTTCACATTATCTTTTACCATTTCGGCTATTCCGGCGCCGATGGTGGTTTTAACATAATACGTTTTCTGCAGTTCCGAGCCGGTCAGGGCAATGATCCGTTGGGGATCGAAATGTCCGCTAAGAAAAAGCTGGCCGATGCTGAGCACTTCCTGGGGCCGCAGGTACCAGATCACCTCCCCCTTGTTAAGCGGGGCGATCCGGCTGATCTGTGTTCCGATATTCCCTGCCGGATGCGGACCTGAAAAAAAACTGATCTCCACACCTTTGGCATTCAGGAAGGTTTTTGACGTCTGCCCTGTTCGGAGGTTCATGAAGACTTTTCCGCTGGTTAGTTTGCACAAGGCATCGATTCCCGTCTGGAATGCTTCTTCGCGGCCATTCACGATAAGATCGAAGTCAGGGGCAAGCGGGGCAGAATCGAAAGCCGAAATCATAATTGCCTTTGGGTCATCCTCCGGCCTGGCAATGATGGAATAGGGTCTTTGCCTGATCATGGGCCAGGTACCGCTCTTCAGCAACTTTTCAACGATCGCTTCACGCCCGAGGCTGTTGGGGCTGGCTGCGCCGAAGTCCTCAAATGCCTGTTTGGAACCCGGCTCGACCGAAACCTCCAGCAACACACGTTTGGCACCGCGCCTGATCTCTTTAACCTTCCCGGCTACAGGCGAAGAAAACAGGATGTTTTCACGGTACTTGTCGTAAAACAAAGGCGTACCAGCCTTAACCTCATCGCCCTCTCCGACCAGAAGCTTGGGGAATACCCCATGAAAATCAGGAGGTTTAATGGCGTATGATCGGGCCGCGATATCAGTCTGTGCTTTTTCGGCTTCGCCAAGAAGCCTGACATCAAGGCCTTTCCTGATCTTATACGTTTTAGACATGCGCGTATATTGTATGATTTTTAAAAGCTGCAAGTTTACAAAAAAAACCGATAATATTGAAGTTTTTCAATGCAATTTGACACTCAATTGTTTCTATATGGAATCATGTATAAATAAGTTATTGCAGAGCAATATCACAACGATTGATGCGAAAAAACATGTAGTGGAAATACGAATACACTATTTTTGTTTCAATTGAGTTATTTATGCATTAGATCCCGGCGGATGAAAATTTTAAAACATAAATATTCACTGCTTTTGGCAGCGGTGGCTGTCGGCTTCGGGCTGCCTGCTGCCGGGCAGGATGCTGACTATTTCAGCCAATCCTATCTGCGCCACCAAAATTACGTATACAAAGATCACATCCGAACTGTGGAAATGTACCGCGAAGGTTGGAAACTTTCGCCGCCCGTTATAAATCTCAACAGTAATCAAAAGCTGATCCTTTCATTCGACGATCTGAATGCCGATGTGAAAAACTACCATTATACCATTATCCATTGCAATGCCATGTGGGAGCCTTCAGAACTCGGAAAACCGGAGTATATCAGAGGTTTTTATGAAGATGAGATTACCGATTATGCCTTTTCATTCAATACCATTGCCCCTTACACCAATTACATGCTCGTTTACCCTACCGGTTACCTGCAGCATACCAGGGCGGGAAATTATATCCTTAAAGTTTTTACAGATGAGGAAGCCGATTCGAATGTGGTGCTGACAAGGCGCTTTATGGTCACCAGTCAGAAGGTTTCCATAAGCGGCAAGGTGGTGCCTCCCGTAAACATCGACAGGCGCAGCACCCACCAGCAGCTTGCCTTCACCATCAACACGGGAAATTATTATATTTCAGATCCCGAGAGGGACCTGAAGGTGATGATCCTACAAAACTGGCGCTACGACAATGCCGCATATAATGTCCCGCCCAGGCAGATATCGGGCAATAAGCTGGAATATAACTTCATGGAGCAACTGATCTTTGAAGGCGGGAATGAGTTCAGGGCATTCGACACCAAAGACCTGCGTTACCAGAGTGAGCAGGTCGCCCTGATCGATTACCGGCACGACGGCCACCACATATATCTTCATCCTGCGAAACGACGGACTTTTAGTCAGTTTGTACGTGACGACGACCTTAACGGAAGATTCTTTATCGAAAAAACCGATGCCGCTTCGAGTGAGACCGAGGCTGATTATGCCTGGGTCCATTTCACCCTTCCATACCCGCATCCGATGGTCAACGGCAACATGTACATCATGGGAGCCCTGACGGGATGGCAGTTCACCGATGAGGCCAGGTTGAATTACGATTATGAAAACCGGCTTTACGAAGCCACCTTATTCCTCAAACAGGGTTACTACAATTACCTTTATGGCTTTTTAGAAGACGGGGTTGAGGCAGCCGATGTGAGCCTGGTGGAAGGCAGCCACTGGGACACCGAAAATGAATATATCATCCTGGTTTACTACCGGGAACCCGGAACCTACTACGACCAGCTGATTGGCATTGAATACATTGTTTCGCACCGGCCCTGATGCCGTCAGCAAAACCATTCCCTATTCGTAGCGCAGCGATTCGATCGGATCAAGTTTTGCCGCTTTGATGGCAGGGAGGATGCCCGAGAGGAGCGCCACGACCAGGCAAAGGCCGACACCCATAAATATCCATTCCCAGGGAATGATAAAGTCGCTGCCGATAAGGCCAGCCACCCCGTTCCCGATCAGGATACCGAGGATGATGCCGAAAACCCCGCCAAGCTGGCCAATTACAATGGCTTCGATAAGGAACTGGTTGAGTATCCTGGCACGGTTGGCACCCACAGCCTTCCGGATGCCGATCTCACGCGTACGTTCCGCAACCGCAACCAGCATGATGTTCATCAGTCCGATAACAGCACCAAAGAGTGTGATAATGCCGATCACGATGGCGCCGATCCTGATCTCTTTCAGAAAATCGTTCAGCATTTCAACGATATTGTCGCTCTTTACGATGCTGAATGTATCATCCTCTCCCACCGGCACCTTGCGAATGATCCTGAAAAGGCCGGTTGTTTCACTGATGGCGGCTTCCATTTTCTGCGGATCGTCGGCCCTCACCGAAATAGTATAATTCATGTTCGGGCGTGAAAAATACTGCCTCACATTGTTAATGGGCACAATACACTGCCTGTCGCCGGTAAACGACATGCTTGACCCTTTCTCCTTTAATACTCCGATAATGCGGTATTTACCCGGGCCAATGGAGATAACCTTGTCGATAGGGTCTTCATCACTCCTGAAAAGTGTTTTCACCACCTCGCCGCCAACGATAGCAACATGCCGCCCGTCGTTTACCTCCACCGGTGTCATATTCCGTCCCCTGCTGATCTCATGCCCTGCATTGAGCAGGTAGTTTTCATCAGCCCCGATCACACCGATGTTCGGGCTCGATTTCTCGGCCTTATACTTGACGGTGGCAATCCCTGTTCCCCATATGTTAATGCTCACACTGGCCGGGTATTCGAAGCGTTCCCTGAATTCCCTTGCCTCATCGTAGGTAATGCTGCGGAAATAATCACTGCGGGGGGCATTGCCTCCTATATGCACACGAAGTGTGCGGTTGCGGATCGTAATAGTGTTGGCGCCCATCATGCTGAAATTGTCATTCAGAAAATACTTAACCGCATCGATGGAAGTGAGGATGCCAACCAGCGCCATGATGCCGAAGGCGATGATGCCAATGGTAAGCCAGGCCCGCAGCTTATGGCTTTTGATATTGGTGAAGGCAATCCTGATATTTTCGAAAATAAGGGCGCTCATGTATGCCGGATTAATGGTGATCCCGATCAGCGGTAAATGCAAAAATAATCAATTACCTGATGCTGCGGTAAATTTTATAAGCCACTTTGTTGAGGGCGGAAAGGGTATTCCGGCTAATTCTCAGAAATACGATCCTTTCAGACCCAAAGCCTTTATAGAAGCGTGCCAGGTCCTCGTCATTGGAGCCGTCGAAATCGAGGGTGAGGTGTTTGCCGGCATGCCCTCTGATAAAATGGTCGATGAGCAGGAACATGGCCCTTTTATCGCGTCCTTCGTTGCTCAGGCCGGAAAAAACGAATATGGATTTTTTATGGTTTTCTATAAAAACGGCCCCGGCGCAAAGCTCATTACGATCATCATAAACTCCGTAAACGCTTCCCAGTCCCTTATAGATACAGGTGTAAACAAGCCTTTTCAGCTTCATATAATGGGCATCCCTTAGCACGGCAATGCCGGCGCCCCTGTTTTCCCTGAAAAGGCTGATGATATCGTCGGGCTTTACCCCTTTTACCACCGACAAGCCCGCTTTTCCGGCTTTCGCAAGGTTGCGCCTGGTATTGGATGAATACTTGCTCCTGATATCCTCATAATCGCCGATCAGGTCCAGTTCATGGTTTACCTGCACATCATACCCGAAACCGGGATGATCAGGTTTATTGTGGGTATTCAGGTTGATATCGACCAGGCGGAAACGTGAAGGGATGGCCGCAAGGAAATCATTCACCACCGCCGGGCTCAGCTCGCCCTGTGAAAAAAGGCCGAGTTGCTGTGTAAAGAAAGGCTGATAAACGATAGCGACACCAAACTTTTTTTTGTGGCAAAGCGGGAAAACCCTGTAATAATCATCCTCCACCAGCCCGTCCCAGTTTTCACAAACAATATCAAGAAACCAGGAATAACCATAGATCATGCCGTTGAATGACCGGCTGATGCAATCATCCCATTTCTTTCTGTCGATGAGTTTATTTTCGAGATAGCGGATCATGAGTCGGTTGCCAGTTCAATAATTTCTTCAAACGCCCGTTGTTTTTGTTCATCATCGCCCAGGGCATAATTATGCCAGATGCCACAGAGTGTTCCGTTATATTTTTTCACTTCCCCGATGACCGGTTTGAGCGCTGTGGCATATTGAGCGGGTTGCAGTTCCATATAATCGCCCAGGCTTGTATCCATGAACATAAAGGGATGAACCCGCAGGCCTGTCAGTTGTTCATCCATCAGGTCGTAGAAGCTGAACGATGTAGCAATGGATGCACGGAAGCCGCAGATCGACGGATAACCCATCGAATAATCGTCGGTGATACCATATTTGAGCAATTCCCGGTAAGTATCCGGCAATGCCAACCTGACAAAATGCTGCCGGCTTTTGTTTATTTTCCTTCCGCAGACTTTTTGCAGCCTGTCCAGTTCTTTCGCGATGCGAACAGGTTCATCTGCCGATCTGTATGAGGGGTGTATCCCGATACTGCCGTGTTGGTCGAGCACTTTGATCAGTTCTGCAAAGCGTTTGTTCCGTACCGACAGGTTTCTGTCGTAAGGGCTCCTGTCGCCAACCAGGACAAAATAAACCGCCTGCAGTCCGAAACCTTCAAACACCCTGTTCATCCATTCAAAATTGTCGTAAGGGTCCTTCTGTTTCCCCAACATGCTGCGGAGACGGTTATGGATCTCGCCGGCCTTCACCTTTAGCAATAGTTTTGCCATGGCACCGCAGGTTCTCAAAAAGCCCTTTCCCAGGTGAGCATATGCCAAATCAACGTCGACTGTCGGCACAAATGAATATTTACCCGGGGGGGATGGCAATCCGGGATAATATTTCAGTAAAAGATCCCTTATGGTCATGGCAAGCCGGTTTACCAATGGCATTCCGAGGAAGCCTTCCTTCCAGGCTAGTGCGGCCGTATGGGGAAAGCGACCGTGCCTGTCGGGTTCAAAGGGGAGGTGCTCTTCGTAGCGGGAAACCAGGTAGAAGGCCATGGAAAACGGGTCGAAAGGCAGATCGCCGCCTTCCACACGATAAAAAACCGGCATTCCGTCATGATCATCAACGCTGATATGCTGCCTTTTGATGCCCCGCTCCGCCAGCAGCCCGGCCGGCCTGATGGCGGGCATGCCCGCTATATCTGATAACGAATAGTTAAGAGCGATCTTCCCGGCCGTGCCGCCGGTGGGGTTTACAACAGCTTTCATGCCAAGGATTTCTTCAAATATCAGCCTGAAGATCCACTCGGCACGCGGCCCGTAATCATCAACCAGTATGTTTACCACTTCTGATCCTGCCATATCGTGTTCTGAATATCTTTAACCTTGCAGCGGCCTGCTTTATTGTATCACGAAGATACAATCCCACGCTGAATCCTGCAATCCGTGCAGCGGCATTCTCCCTTATGTCGTGGCTGATGATCGCAAAAGCTTCGGCGCACCGGATGGTGAAAACGGAAATGCCGTTAAATTCGGTTTCCTGCAGATTTCCCTGCTTCAGCCTTTCCTGCAGCAATTGCAGTTTCATGGTCCAGCCTCTTTTTTTGGCGAAGAGGCTGTATGTTCTCCGGCTGCCTGCGCCGCCGGCACCGGTATAATGCAGGCTGATGGCCTTATATTTTCTGTACCATACCTGTTCCGATTCCTCTACAAAATGCACAAAAGTCATTGCTTCGGCCGGGGTGGTACCAACAAAGATCATGAGGGCATTTTTTTCCATCAGATAGGCAAAGGGAGAGTCGGGGCCGAAGGAGCTGGTATTTTTCATGGCACAGAGCCTAGGAGCATCGTTCCCCGTAACCAGGAATGAATGCAAGGGGTGGGCGGTACGGCAGAAGTCAGGGAGGTTCATAGCAGCCAGGGCCAGGGAGCCTGTCATGGGCAGGGTTCTCCTGATGTCGAAACGGTCGCCGGTCTCCAGGTCGAAGTTGTATGCCGGAATGAGGAGAGTCCCCTCACTTCCGATCTGCGTGGTAAAACCTTCAATAAATTTTTCGCTGCTGAAACCTCCTTCTCCCCTGCGTGCACGCATGGCAAGCCTGAGCACGTCGGAAGTCAGCAGCACCACTTCCCCTTCCGCAATCTTCAGGCGTGGAGCCAGCTCAGCAAATGGGATATATGTTCGATCCTTATTCAAGGTCATTGCATGGTTTCTGCCGGTTCAGCCGTCGATAAAGGGTTTCCTGAATTGCATCAGTTCCGGCAGGTATCCCAGTTTTTCCCAGAATACGACGGCAGGGATATTTTTTGTGAGCACCTGTAACTCAACGGAATGCACCTGCTTTTCAGCAAACCATCTTTCAAGGTCTTTTACCATTTCCTTTCCGGCACCCCTTCCCCTTACTTGCGGTTCAACAAAAACATGGGATATCACCCCCACTTTCCTGTTGCCGAGGTAATCGGGTGTGATCCTGATGCCGGCATGGGCAAAGCCTGTCACCTTCAGGTCCGACCTGCAAACGATCAGCCTCGAAAAGCGTCCAGGGCCCTGCAGTGCCGTGGCAAGCCAGCGCTCATAGCCATCCGCGGGAATGTTGAGCATCAGCCCGTGCTCACGCATATGATCATACATCGCTGTAAAAAGCCTGTTGACTTCCGGAAGGACTACATCCTCCCTGCTCGTTATTTCCCTGATAAGCAGTTTATCCTTCATGTATGGTATTAAATATCAATTCGATTAGGGGGGTCATTTTGGTAAAGTCGTCGGTAGCTGTGGCCTTTTCAAAATCGATCTCTATGCTGCAGGCATTTTCAATGCCGGCAACGAGGTCGACAAAAGCCATGCTGTCGAGCAGGCCGCTTTTTACCAGGTCGAAACTGCCGATGACCTCCTCCGGCCTGATCTCAAACACCCGCAGTTTTTCATCCAGTTGCCGGATAATGGCATCCCTGATCTCATTTTTGGTCATTGAGCAACTCTTTTAATTTATTCCGGTCGATCTTGCCATTGTCATTCAGCGGCAATTCTTCCACAAATATAATCCTTTCGGGGATCATGTACCATGGCAGGGCTTTCCGGCAATGACGGATGATGGCAGCCTCATCCGGCCTGCTCCCTCCTCCGACAAAGCCCGTGATCAGCATGCGTCCCTTATATTCGGCGGCCGCCGATACCACTTCGGCTGTTCCGCAGGCATCTGCCAGGATGGCATCGACTTCGGACAGGTTTACCCTGTATCCCATAATTTTCACCTCTGAATCCATTCTTCCCAGGTAAAAGAGGTCGCCTTCGGCATCTTTTTCCACGATGTCGCCTGTCCTGTACCACTTCCCCGGGCCTGTTCCTGCGATATTGATCAGGTATTTTGCCGTAAGTTCCTCATCATTCAGGTATTCACGAATAACCTGGCTACCCCGCAGGCATAACTCTCCCCGGTTCCGGTCAGTGGTCACAGCACCATCTTCCAACAGGCAATATTCCTGTTTATCAAATATTTTACCGATACAGCTTATGCTGTTTTTACTTTTTTTTGACTCCCTTGTCCATGTGTAGGCACTGATGGCAATGGTTGCCTCAGTAGGGCCATAGAGGTTAATTACCGGTTTCATGCCGGTGGCCTCAAGCCACTTTTCGGAAATGATGGCCGGCAGGGCTTCGCCGCAGAAGAAGCTTAGCCTGATCTGGTCAAAGGCATCCTTTTTAAGCAGGCGCATTTTGTTCATGAGCATGGCTGCAGACGGTACCGAAAACCATACACTGAGTTTTTCCTCCCTGATATATGAAGCCAGTTTAAGGGGTGATGAGTCGGGTGGGATGCAAAGGCATGCGCCCGAAAGCCAGCAAACCATCATATCGTGCACGCTGAGGTCGAATGTCAGGTCAAAAGTCTGGGAAAAGCGGTCGGCTTCAAAAAACTCCCACTTCGAAAGCACATGGTCGAGATAGGCCGCAACATTGGCATTGGAAACGGGCACGCCTTTCGGAGTCCCCGTAGAGCCTGATGTAAACAGGAGGTACGCCGTGTCGCCGGCTCCGGGTCTTACCATATCAGGGGCCGCTGCCGGTTCATGTGAATAGGCAAGAAAACGATGTTGCGGCATGTTTTGCGGCAGGGATGCGGGAACATTTTCAGAGATCACTGTAATATTCTTCCTGCCGGCAAGAAGGGCGGGGAGTAAAGCGAGGGAAGCCTTTTCGCAAACGATGGTGCGGGCTCCTGAAAGGTCGAGCATCTTCCCGTTCCTGGCATCCGGAAAGCGCGGGTTTAACGGCATATAAGGCCTGCCACAAAACAGGGTGCCACAAATGGCTGCACAGCTTTCAAAGCCCGCATTGCCCAGAATGGCCACCGGCAGTCGGGATTCGGGGTCAGCATTCCGCAGGGCCCGGCTGATGCGGCAAGCCAAATTGTTAAGCTCCGCATAAGTCATTGACAAGCTGCCTGCGCTGATGGCAGGATTGGCAGCAAAGGTCAGGAAGGATCGTTGCAGCCTGTCGGCAAGTATTTCGTTTTCCGGTTTCACCTGATCCGTGTCATTTATTCTTTTCTTCCGTCATGAGGGCATCCACCAGGTATTTCGTCGCCCAGTTGGGAAAAGAAAAAGGTTCATAGCGGCCCCAGAGCGGATAAGACCCGCTGACTGCGCCAAAAGCATGCTTCATGCCATGCCTGCTTTGCAGCTTAACGAGCAGGTTGTTCATCCGGGCGGCAGCAGCATGGTAATTCCTGTTTCCCGCGTAATAGGCTATTTTCATCCAGATAACCGACATCTGTGCGCAACCGGTGAGGATCATATGTTCGCTGCCTTGCCAGTGACGGTCGTACCGGCCATGCAAATATCCGTCGCGCATGAACTTTTCCATCAGCACGTTGGCAGCCTTAACGGCTGCTTCAGTATACTTTCTTTCCCCCAGATAAATGCCACAATCCAGTAACCCGTCAATGGTATATGCGATGGTATGCAATATGGGCTTATCGTTGCGTTTAACGGTATTGTCGCAATCCATGAACCAGGCATTCGGCTGTTGTTTTTCATCCACGATCCAGTTGAGGTTCAGGATGGCTGCATTCCTGTACTTTTCAAGACCTGTCTCATGGTGCAGCATCAGCAAGGGATAATCAACGTAGCTGTCGTATACCCTTGCCTGCCCCATCAGCGCGAAGCGGGTCCATGTCCCCGATTTATCCTGTATGCTGCAGAGCCAGTCGCCGGCACGGCAGGCCGATTGCAGGTATTTTTCGTCTTTTACCACACGGTAAAGGGCCATCATTCCACGGATGATCTGGGCCGTATTGAAAACGATCTCCGCCTTGTTCTCATTCACCCTTCCTCCCTGCCAGCCACCCGAAGGTCTTTGTATTGCGATGAGCCAATCGGCTGCATGGATGGCCGCATCCACGATGTTGCGGTCGTTCCTTTCAGAGGCGTATTCGAGCAGGGTGGGAATGATATAGCCCGTTGTTTCGGGATAGGAAGCCGACCATCCGTTGATGAGGTGGTATGATCCCATCCCGTCATCGGGAGTTGACTTTTGTGCCAACAGCAGCCAATTTACTCCGTGGGCAATGGCCAGTTTCTTTTGCTTCGGCCCGGCATCCATATTTTTAAAATACCTGTTCCCCGACAGATAATATCGCCTGAGATCGCGCAACAGGAAGGCAAGCCGCCCGGGGACCATGCTCAATAAAAAATATCTGCTGTATCGGTAAAGGCTCCTTAACATGAAAAAAACGATGATCAGAGCAAAGATACTCGGAATAATCGTAGCCGCATAAAGATTTTGTAATATCGCCTACGGCAGTGCCATCCTGATTAGCGATTCGTATGTATTAATGTTGACTGCTCCCGTGCCGTCGGCAAGCAGGGATTCGTTATTCCAGAGGGTGATGAGGGTACCGTTCAC
Source organism: uncultured Bacteroidales bacterium (assembly GCA_964404735.1). Taxonomy (GTDB): domain Bacteria; phylum Bacteroidota; class Bacteroidia; order Bacteroidales; family B18-G4; genus B18-G4. The sequence goes on along the minus strand of CAYOLA010000157.1, from coordinate 1,924 downwards.
CGCCTTTACCTCCCTGATGATCCTGCCAAAGGAACCTTCAAGATCGAAACCCTGTTCAAGCCCCTTGTCGACAAGGGCAAAAGGCCATATCTTCATGGGGGTTTCAACTTCAAAATCGAGATCATAGAAATTAAAGGGGCTGCAGATTCCGGCCCTGAATCCCGGTGTAACGGCATAACCCATCGAATAATCATTTTCAACATCCCTGTTTACAAATCCACGGTATGTGAGCGGCATGTTCAGCACATGAAAATGCTGCCGTGTCATGTTAACATCCTTGTTCAGGACAGCCGAAAGCCTGCGGAATTCCTGATCAAGTTTTTCGGTCGATTTCAGCGAAGCAAATGAAGTATGGATCCCGATCCGGCAATAATCGGCAAGGGTTTTGATCAGTATTCTGAAATGTCTGTTGCCAACTGGCGTATTTCTGTCGTTGGTATCATAATCGGCAAACAAAACAAAATAGATGGTATCGAGACCATATTTTTTGTTCAGGGCAAGTTGGGCGTCGTAGGTGTCGAAAGGGTCGGGACGGCGGTTGCTGACAACCCGGATCCTGTCAGCGGCCTGCCCGAAATTAAAGTCCGACAGGGAATTGGCAACGCCTGCCACCGTCCTGAAGAATCCCTTGCGTTTATATTGCCATGCCGCATTGATGTCGATGGTGGGTATAAAACGGTACTTTGTTCCCTTTGCCTGCCAGGAGGGCCATTTTTGTTTGATCTTTTCAGCGATCATTCCTGCCCAGATATTGACAACCGGTTTGTCGAGGAAACCTTTTTTCCACGCCAGGCTTTCAACAGCCTGGAAACGGCCGTACTCATCGCGGACAAAGGGAAGATATTCCTCGTAACGGGTAACCAGGTAAAATGATGCAGCGAAGGGGTCAAAGATCATGGCCGATTGTTTATTATAAACGGCAAAGAAGCCATAGCTGTGATCTCCTTCAGGAAAGACCAGTTCCTGATTCAGGATGTCCTTCTCGGTGAGCAAGCCGTGGGCCTCAAAAAACAGGCCTCCATATTCCGGATTTTTTGAATAATTGATCTTTGGCCCCCTGATGGTCCCAAACTCTTCGGGGCTGGTTGTGAACAAAGGCTCATCACCAATCAATTCACCCAGCAGCAGTTTAAAGATATACCTGATCCGCGGGCTGATCTGGGGGCTGAATACGCTAATCATATTTACAAAGATAATATTTTGATCATTTGATCGTGAGGGACGATCCGGCCGGCTGGCCATTTGCACTGATATGTGCAAAAATAGCAGTCAGGCGGTAAGGGATATTTTGTATTTTTGAAATCCAAAACACAACAGCACGAATGGAAAATTTCATTGTTTCGGCACGAAAATACAGGCCGGCTACTTTTGATACGGTAGTGGGGCAAACCACCATCACCAGGACCCTCAAGAACGCCATCAGGACCGGGCAACTGGCCCAGGCCTTTTTGTTTTGCGGCCCGCGTGGCGTGGGTAAGACCACCTGTGCCAGGATACTGGCAAAGACCATCAACTGCCTGAACATAACCGAAAATATTGAGGCCTGTAATGTGTGCGAATCATGTAAGTCGTTCAACAGCTCCGCCTCCTTTAATATTCATGAACTTGACGCGGCTTCCAACAACTCTGTCGAAGACATCCGCAACCTGGTCGATCAGGTCAGGATCCCCCCACAACTGGGGCGCTACAAAGTATATATCATCGATGAGGTACACATGCTGTCTGCATCCGCTTTCAATGCCTTTTTAAAGACCCTGGAAGAACCGCCGGCCTATGCAAAGTTCATCCTTGCCACAACCGAAAAGCACAAGATCATCCCTACCATTCTTTCGCGATGCCAGATATTCGACTTCAAGCGGATCTCCGTTGACGACATTGCCGGCCACCTGAAATATGTTTCCGCCAATGAAAAGGTAAATGCCAG
>CAYOLA010000156.1:0-8769 GCA_964404735.1 uncultured Bacteroidales bacterium | reverse complement strand
CCCGCAGGCTCGTAAGCGGCCAAAAGCAGGCGGCGGCCGGCCACTTCACAGTAATGGTCGGTGGCGGCTTCCCTGGAAAGATCCAGTGGGGAGGGATGTAGATCCCGCTTCCCGGGGGGCGGAGGTATAAGTTGCCGCATCAGCACATGCCCAATGGGCGCAACCGACTGATCGCCGTAAAGCCAGTGGTGCAATGGCAATGACGTTTTTTCGCCTTTCAGGTAAGAAAAAATATTACCGTAAAAAAGCCTGTAGTGGGCATGATTGAGATTCGGGCCGCCGGGATTGAAATAGGCACCCACGGCCAGTATCTTCCCTTTGCCGTATTCGTATTCCATGATCAGCTTTTTGTTTTCGCGCAGGAAGATATAGTCCCAGTCGACAGCCACTACTTTGCCGTCCAGGGGAATGACATCGTCGAAAAAGCCGTATTGGGTCAGCATGGTGTCGCGGGGCGGCTTCAGGATATAGGCGCCTCCGTGCAGCGAATCAAAGAGGGGATGATGGAGGAAAGCGTGGAAACCCAGCATGCGGCCGTAGCCATTGTCTTCGGAAGCCTTGTTGCGCCTTTGTACGGGTACTTCTTCAATTCCACTGAGATTCAGAAAGCTGAGGGCGTGTTGGGTGAGCAGGATGCTGCCGCCGCCACGGACGTATTCGAGCAGGGCCGCTGCGTCGTATTGCGGGGGCGATGCAGCCGTGTCGCTGCCATGGATCCATATGATGTCATAAAGCCCGTAGCCTTCCTGATCATATTTGTCATCCGGGTTCATGCGCTCGAAGACAGGACCGTTTTTCACGGAGTGATGGATGATGATCTGCCTGATTTCTGCATCGTTACTGCCGTTTTCATCGATCAGCAAAATATTGTTCCTGCCGGTTTGGGCGCAACTGTATGCCATGATGAGGGCAAGGCCGGCGAAAATCATGGATTTTTTGATCATGGGATTTTGGATTAATCAGGAGGCCAAGGTAAATAAAAAATGAAAACTACCGTTGAAGCGGGCCGCAACATCCGGGGGCTTTGCTTCCATAACAGCCGGCATTTTATGTTTTGCGATTTCGATCATTACAATGCACTTCCCTGAGCATTCTTTCCCTCTTGTTCTGTCCGGCGGATGATCTCATCCTGCAATTCTTCCGTCAGGTCCACGAAATAGTCGCTGTATCCTGCCACGCGTACGATGAGGTCGCGGTATTCTTCGGGTCTTTTACGTGCCGCTTCAAGGGTTTTGGCATCAACCACGTTAAATTGTATGTGGTGTCCGTTCATCCTGAAATAAGCCTGGATGAGGTGCCGCACGGCCGGCATGCCTTTGGGGTCGCGGAAAAAATCAGGAGTGAACTTCTGGTTTAGCAGGGTGCCGCCGGTTTTCAGATGATCGATCTTTGCAGCCGATTTAAGTACTGCTGTCGGGCCGGCGGTGTCGGCGCCCTGCATGGGCGAAATGCCTTCTGACAGTGGTTTGCCGGCATGCCTGCCATCGGGGCCTGCGCCGGTTATACTGCCAAAATATACATGGCAGGTGGTGGGAAGCAGGTTGATGCGGTAATGCCCGCCTTTCATATTCGGCCGGCCGTCGATGGCCTTGTGAAAGATCCCGAACAGGCGCCTTGTGATGCTGTCGGCGGCTTCATCATCATTGCCATATTTGGGCGTTTCCAGCCAAAGCTTTTTCCGCAGTTCTTCGTGCCCGCGGAAATCGATGGCCATGGCATTCAGCAACTCTTTCATGCTGTATTCCTTCTTGCTATAAACATGATGGCTGATGGCCGAAAGCATGTCGGTCGCGCTGCCCAGCCCCACACCCTGTATGTAATTGGTGTTGTAGCGGGCGCCTCCTGCATTGTAGTCCGTTGCGCTGGCGATGCAGTCGTCGGTAAGCAGCGACAGAAATGGCACCGGGAGGTGTTTTGCGTAAAGGTTTTCGATGATGTTGTTGCCGGCGATCTTGATATCGATAAAATATCGCAATTGTTTTTCAAAGGCTTCCCAAAGCTGTTCCATGCTGCTGAAACCGGCTGCATCTCCGGTTTTTTGACCAGGGTGACTGCCCGTTCGCGGATCGGTGCCGTTATGCAATGTTATTTCGAGCACTTTGGGCAGGTTAAAATAGCCGGTGAGGATATATGCCTCCTTGCCGAATGCACCTGTTTCGACGCAGCCGCTGGCGCCGCCGGCCCTGGCATCGGCAAGGCTTTTTCCCTGTCCGAGCATTTCGGCGATGATGGCGTCGGTGTTGAATACGGAGGGTTGCCCGAAGCCGGTGCCAATGATCTTCAGGGCACGGTCGATGAAGTTGTCGGGGCTTTTGCTGCTGACCTGCACCATGGTTCCGGGCTGCAGCAGGCGCATCTCTTCTATTACGTCCAGGATGAGAAAGCTCAGTTCGTTCACGGCGTCATTGCCTTCTTCCGTCAGCCCACCCAAGTTGATCAGGCAAAAGTCAGTGTAGGTATTGCTTTCCCTGGCGGTGATGCCCACCTTCGGCGGGGCGGGATGGTTGTTGAACTTGATCCAGAAGGCCTGCAGCAGTTCCCTGGCCTTTTCACGGCTGAGGCTCCCGTTGGCGAGACCTTTTTGGTAAAAGGGCAGCAGGTGCTGGTCGAGGCGGCCCGGGTTGAATGAATCCCAGGGGTTGAGCTCGGTGATCACCGCCAGATGTACAAACCAGTAATACTGCAATGCCTGCCAGAAGTTTTCGGGTGGGTTTGCAGGGACCCGCCGGCAGTTAATGGCCATTTCCTTAAGCTCTGATCGCCTTTCCGGATCCGTTTCTGTACCGGCCAGCTTCTCGAGTCGGGTGGCATATCGCTCCGCGAAGCGGATGAGCGCTTCCGCCACCATGAGCATGGCTTTAAGGTTTTCCCTCTTTTTGCGGGCTTCATCCTCCGGCAGTGTGGAAAATGCGGCAAGGGCCTTGTTAATCTTTTCGATGAAGCCACGCATGCCGGTTTTGTAGATCTTCCCGTCGAGGACCGTATGGCCCGGGGCGCGTTGTTCGAGGAATTCGGTAAAGATGCCTGCGGCGTAGCAGTCTTTCCAGGCATCACTCATTTCCGCGAAGATCCGCTCGCGCATCGAACGTCCCCGCCAGTATTCCGCCACCTCACCCGTGAGGGCTTCAAAGGCTTCGCCGGAAACCCTGAATGATACCTTTTCGCGGCTGTCAAGCACATGCAGGTCTTCAGAAGTATGCAAACATATCTCGGGGTAGGTGGGAGTGGCTTTGGGGCCGGGGCCGCGCTCACCCACGATCAGTTCCCCGTCGCCGATCCATATTTCCTTGTTGTCGAGGATATAGCTGAGCGCCCCGGCACGCTTCACCGCAGCGGAGGCTTCACGGGCCTCGTCCATGCGGTAAAAACGGGTGATCAGCAGGGCGCGTTCCTCCGAGATATACGGAACGGCCTCCAGGCTTTTCTTTCTTAAAGTATCGATGCGTTTATTCATGCTCATTATTTTATCCGCCGCTTTGTACATGATGTCCGTATGATCCGAATAACTGTCTGATCTCTTGAATCCGCCGCTCGTTTGGAGCCCTGAATCCCTGTTCTTCTGCCTTCGCGGCAGCCTTTGGATTTTTATGGATCCCAAAAGGGTGATAGGGCAGGAGGTCGATATGAACAGCTTTGCTGCTGCGAAGCATTTCAGCGATTTGGCTAAGGTTGTCCTCCCGGGCCGTGATGCATTCCAGTAAGGGGATCCTGATCCGGAAATCGGTGCCGCCCTGCAGAAGCCGGTGGAGGTTTTGCAGTATAAGGCTATTGTCCTGTCCGGTATATTCGATATGTGCCGTTTGATCGATGAGCTTCAGGTCGAAGAGGATGAGGCCGGCATAACGGCAAATCTTTTCAAAGATTTCTGCCGGTGCATGGCCTGAAGTATCGACGGCAGTGTGAATGTTTTCCTTTTCAAGCCTTTTCAGCATTTCCATGAGGAATTGATGCTGCAGCAGGGGTTCGCCCCCCGTGAAAGTTACGCCTCCGCCCGATACTTCATAAAAGATATGGTCCTTCATCAGCTCTTTCATGAGTTCCTCAGGATGGTAGGCTTTTACACCCTTTGGAAGGGTTTGACCGCCGCCATAATACTGAGGGATGCCTTCGGGATTGTGGCACCATGCACACAGCAGCGGACAGCCCTGCAGAAAAACGCTGCTGCGTATGCCGGGGCCGTCGTGGACGGAAAAACGCTGTATGTTAAAAACAGTTGCGTACATTGAAAAACACTGATAGTAAAAAAAGGAAGCTGATGGCGGGCAGGAAAAGCAGAGACTAAAACAGCCAGCATTCGAAAAGCCCTTTCCAGGACTTCTTGTACCATTTGCCGGATATGGCGGTGCGGTTCATTTCAATACGCTTGTTTCACAGGCAAAGATAAAGCATAATTGTCAGAATTCTGAAATTAATGGTATTAAACCCCGGAGCAAGCCCTGGATTCTAATTTCCGCAGCAAGCTACGGGGAATTTAAGCACCTCTTCTCGTCCGCACGCTGTCGCTGAAGCTTTAGCGTAAGCGTCCGAAGCGGAACGCGTAGGTGGATTAAATATCGGCGGCACATCTGAACCCCACTGTGGAACTGCGGTCGAAGCCGGGGCTGACGAGCAGTAGCATCTGTTGTCGGCCCGGGGGCTGCGGCCCGCCCTGTATATACCACCAGCTCGACTCGGGTTTGTGAAAGCTGCCGCCCTTGATCATGATGAATGTGTGGGAGCCGTTGTCATATTTATCGCCGGTCATCTGCCACACATTGCCTGTCATGTCCATAATCCCGAAAGGGCTGGCACCTTCCGGAAAGGCATCCACCGGGGTGGTGCTCCCCGTGGCGTCATTGCATCTTCCTTCCTCAAAGGCTACGCCCCAGGGCCAGGCAAGGCCGGAGTCTGGCTGGGCGGCATATTGCCATTCAAGCTCAGTGGGGAGCCTTTTGCCTGCCCAACGGGCATATGCCCGGGCATCTTCGTAACTTACATAAACAACAGGATGATCCTGAAGGGAGTCGGGGCAGGTGTCTTTGTGCCAGTGCTTCAGAAAGTTTGCCGTATCGGCGGGACGGTAGCCGCTTTCCCGGAGAAAGTCGGCATATTGCCGGTTGGTTACCGGATAAATATCAAGCCAAAAGTCGTCCACGATGGTGTCGGTCGCCTTTTGCGGACCGGGATAGGGAATAAACTGGTCATTGTTTACGGCCTTGAAGGAATATTTTCCCCCATCAATTCTTGTCATTCCATCTTTACTCATATCGATCCCTGTTCTCTCCATTTCGGAAACGAGCCATGGTTTTCCTTTATCCGCCAGGTAAATCCTCTCATCGATCAGTTCATCTCCGCTGAATAATTGTATGATGATCTTCCTTTCGCCTGCCAGCCAGGTGCCATCAATGCCAACGGGTTCAGCGGAAGCCGGATAGTCTCTGACGGGCATGCCATATGCGGCATCCGACTGCCATATCCTGATCTTGTCGCCCAGCGCTGCCGTGATTTTCAGTTGATGGCCGGCATCACTGATCTTAAGGATATCAGGAAAGGCGGCAATGCAGTCGGGGCTTCCTTCCTTCCTCGTGTTCCTGTGAGCGGGGTCGTAAGGCATGAGCCGCGCAGGGATGTAGTGTTTGCCTTCCATTTCAATGCTTTCGATCTCCTGGTGGTGCCAAAGGCTTATATAGTGCCGGTTACTGTCGGGCTGCACCTCGAAAAGTATATCGTCGAATCCTTCCGGCCGGAATGAAAGGATGGTGTAAATTTCTTTATGCCCGAGTGGCCACTTGTTCACCCATATGCTGTCGGCAAGGGCAGGCAGGAGCGGGGTCCAGTCCTGCGACAGGAAGTTGCCGGAGTTTTGCCGTAGGATCATGCTTGTCTTCCCGAGGAAACGCAGGTCGTCTGTACCTGATCCCGGTCTGCCGGGCCCCATGGAGTTGAGTTCGGTGCCGTAGCCGTTAAAGAATGATATGGCCATTTCGCGTCGCAGGTCGCCTTCGCAGCGCTGAAGCACGCGAAAGATGGCAAAATCGGGTTTTATAAGCTTGTTGAGGTTCAGCGGGGGTGAATAGTAGATGGCATCGTGTACCCTCCCTGCCACGATGCCGGGCATGTCGGCCGGAACGGCCATGCCTTCACTGTACATGATCACCCCTTCCCTGATGCTGTCGGCCACCCGCTGCAGGCGTTCGTTGGATTTGCCGCTGCAGTCGAGCACGACACCGTCGGCCTGCGTGGCTTCAATGATCGCGGCAATGCCATCGTAATGGTTTTCCTTTCGGCTGCTTTCATCCCAGGGGTTATAACAGATGAAGAAGCGGGTGCCGTTTTGGTGCAATGCTTCCGACATCTTTTCCAGGGCCGGCAATCCGCCGGGCAGGTCGCGGAAAAGATCCCACTGGTTGCGCTCATCCAGCCCCAGCCGGGGCCAGGTGGGCCACATGGCGTAGATGTCGTATCCGCCAAAAAGCCGTTCACCTTCCTGCAGGTATTGGGGAAGCCCGTATTGTTCGGTATCCCTGTCGTAGAAGTCACGGTCCCAGGCAAAGTTGAGACCCGCCACATAAGCGTAACGGACCCACTGCAGGTCCTCCCTTTCATACAAGCTGTTGTCGAAATCTTCAAGGTCGTAAAGAAACTTTTCCTGAAACACCTTTTTTACCCCGTTTTGCCAGGGACCATCGTAAATATCGAAGTTAAAGTGGTATAGGAGTTTTCCTCCCGGGTAAAGATGGGTTTCATAGCGGTATTTTTTCCCTTTTTCAACATCTCCCCGCCGGCAAAGACCGCAGAGGGAAATACCCCTTTCAGTGTCGAAACTGCCGTAGCCCGCTTCCCATGCATTGTCGGGCAGTATCACACCCACCGGCCCGTATCCGGGTCTGTAAAGCATGGCACGGGTCAGCGACCAGGGTCCGGCGGAGGTGATATAGGTGTGGGCCTGACCTCCCCCGAAGGGGATGACATTTTCGATGATGATGGTGTCATTGCCCTTGTTATGAAATTCGATCCCGGCCGACATATCTCCTGTTTTGCTGAAGCCGGCAAGGATGCCATGTTCGAAGACCAGGAGGGTTTGTCCGGCAATCATGCTTACGGGAACCCCTTCCGATATATACTTTTTTCCGTTTATCATAAAGCTGAACAATGGGACTTCAGGCAGGCGCGCCCGGCCTTCGCCGGGTATGTCAATGCTTTTCAGAAGCAGTCCGCTTTTATCGGAATATGTGATTTCCTGCCCTGACAGCAAGAAGTTTGCCGGGCCGGGAACGAATAGCAGCATGAAGCAGATGATCTTTATTCTCATGGGGAATGAATTTTGATTAAAAGTAAAAATAATTCCCGTTCCCGGTGGGATGCAGCCATGAATAAAATGGCTGACAGATCAGGATCGGGCAGGTTTTCTGAAAAATCAGCTATATTTACGGCCGTTAAGGACTAAATAATGATCAGGACAGCCATCATACTGGCAGGCGGGCTGGGCAGCAGGCTCAGGGAAGTCATCGGGAGCGGGATTCCCAAGCCCATGGCGGCGGTGGCAGGCAGGCCTTTTCTTGAGTATTTGCTCGCTTACCTCAATAATTGGGGCCTTACACGGGTGATCATGGCTGCCGGATACAGGCATGCAGTTATTCAGGATCATTTCGGCAATCGTTTTCTGGACATGGAGTTGCTTTATTCTATCGAAGATGAGCCCCTGGGTACCGGTGGTGCCGTGAAAAAAGCCTTGAATATGGTGAAAGGAAATAATGTATATGTGATCAATGGCGACACCTATTTTGATGTAAACCTGCGCAAGATGGACAATTTTCATCAAGCAAAACCGGCCGATCTAACGATGGCCGTCAGGAAAGTAGCCGACATATCCCGCTATGGAAAGGTAAGCAGGAACGAAGAAAACAGGATTACAGGCTTTACCGAAAAAGGTGTTGAAAGCGGGATGGGATATGCCAATGGCGGTACCTATATTTTAAATATTAACAGGTTCTCCGGGCTTGATTTCCCCGTAAAATTTAGCTTTGAAAAGGATTACATTGAGAAATTTTACCATAAACAGCAGTTTTTTGGTTTTGGCTGTTACGGTTATTTTCTGGATATTGGAATACCTGACGACTATGAAGAAGCACAAACCGCCTTTGAAGGATTACACTTTTGACAGTCGCTGGACGCTTTTCCTTGATCGCGATGGTGTGATCAATGTGCAATTGCCGGGCGATTATGTAAGGGAGCCGGTTATGTTCCGCTTTATTGAAGGGGTAAGGGAGGCCATTGCGGGTTTATCGGATATCTTTGGACGCATTGTGATTGTTACCAACCAGCAGGGGATCGGCAAGGGGCTGATGACTGAAGCTGACCTCGGGGAGGTGCACCGGTATATGCAGGCAGGGATAACGCTTTCGGGTGGCAGCATCTCTGCGGTATATCACTCCCCGCACCTTGAAGGGGAGCGGAATGAATTCAGGAAGCCCGGTACCGGGATGGCCATGCTGGCGAAACGGGATTTCCCGGAAATTGATTTCGGCTTTTCTGTGATGGTCGGGGATACGCCGACCGACATGGAGTTTGGATCACGCCTGGGTATGTTGCGTGTGCTGATATCAGATGATGCAGATCGATTTTTGCCAGAGTCTTACGATTATCATTTTGTTTCATTATATGCTTTTTACCAGGCATTGTTGTAAATATTGGCCGGAGGCCCTCAGCAGGCGCTTGCGGCCGCTGCCAGCGGCCGCCAGCCGAATGCTTAAAACGCTTTAGTTCAGTAATATATGTATTTCGCTTGCG
>CAYOLA010000155.1:0-2744 GCA_964404735.1 uncultured Bacteroidales bacterium | reverse complement strand
CGCCTTCCGCCTCCGATGGCGGCGTCGAACTTATATTTTTCGATGGTGTCGAGCAGGGTGGTGGTCTGCAGCAGGTTACGGCTGGCATTGTAGCCCGTTTCTTCGGTTACCCTGCCCTGGTTGATGGTTTCCTGCACCGATCCCACAATGAGGCGGGCACCGATCCTTTCGCAAAGGGCATCCCTGAAGGTCAGGGTTTCTTCAAAATTATGGCCGGTATCAATATGCACCAGCGGGTATGGGATACGGGCGGGCCAGAAGGCCTTCACCGACAGGTGAACAAGAACAATGGAGTCTTTTCCGCCCGAAAACAGCAAGGCGGGCCTTTCAAACTGTGCGGCAACCTCGCGCAGCACATGGATCGATTCCGATTCCAGTTCGCGAAGGTGGCTCATATTGTATTTTTTCATCAGGTCTGAGTTTAAAAGCATTCAAATTATCCGGGGGTGATCCGCGGAAGAACATGTTCCATGATCAGGCTAACCGAGTCTTCCACGCTCATCTTGTCGGAATGCAGCTCAATGTCGGGTTTTTTTGGTGCTTCAAAAACAGTGTCGACACCGGTGAAATTTTTGATCATGCCCGCCCTGGCCTTTTTGTACAGGCCTTTTACATCCCGTTTTTCACACACCGAAACAGGTGCATTTACATATACTTCAACAAAATTTTCTTTTCCGATAATATCGATGGCCGTTTGCCTGATCTCTTCCGTGGGGCTGATAAAGCTGTTGATGTTGATGATGCCGCAGTTCAGGAAAAGTTTCGACACCTCGGCGATCCGCCTGATATTCTCGTTACGGTCGTCGTTGGTAAAGCCCAGGTTGTTGTTGATGCCCGAGCGGATGTTATCGCCGTCGAGCACCTGGCAGATGAAACCTTTGTTGTGGAGTTCTCTTTCCAGGGCCCTGGCAATGGTGGTTTTTCCCGATCCCGAAAGGCCCGTGAGCCAGATCACCACGGCTTTCTGTCCCAAAAGCTTTTCCTTGTCGGCCCGTCCCAGGATCTTGTCAAATACCGGATAGATATGCTTGTTGTCTGTTTCCATCATCTTTTATACCGGAAATTTTTGCAAAAGTAATGGAAACTTATCAATAATAAAAGCCTGCCCCGCCTGCTTATTGCCGGGCAGTTCAGTTGCCCGTGCTGATGCCTGGACCGGAAAAAAAAATGCTTCCTGCCCGGGGGAGGAAGCATTTTGGTAATGACGGGGGCCGTTATGCTTGTTGATCTATCCTTTGAATATCCGCCTGAACATGCCCGGGCGTTCAAAATCGCGGTCGTCGGTATAATAACCGTATCCGTATCCGTAACCATAGCCATAGCCATAGCCGTAACCGTAACCATAGCCGTAATTATAGGATGATTTATTCATTTTTACGTCGTTGATGAGGATGCTGATATTGGGGATGCCTCTTTTTTCAAAGTCTTTGATGATGGCGGCAAACACTTTTTTGTTCGTCAGACCCTGGCGCACGACAAAGAGATTGGTATCGGTGTATTTCATCAGCAGGAAGGCATCGGTGACCAGCCCGATGGGCGGGGTGTCGATGATGATGTAATCATATCTTTCCTTGAGCTTTTCAAAGAGGATGTCGTTTTGTTCCGAAGCGATCAGTTCGGCCGGGTTGGGCGGCACGGGCCCGGCCATGATCACATCCAGGTTCTCGACCGGTGAGGTTTGTATGATCTCGTCCAGGGTATTTTGCCGGATCAGGAATGAACTGATGCCTTCGGTATTGGTGAGGCCGAAATCCTGGTAGATCTTGGGCTTGCGCATGTCGAAGCCCATCAACAGGGTTTTCTTGCCGTACATGGCAAAAATGGATGCCAGGTTGATCGAAACAAAAGTCTTGCCGGAACTTACCATATCGGAAGTGATCATAATGCATTGCTTTTCCTTTCCCTTGGCCAGGAACTGAAGGTTGGTCCTTATGGAACGGAATGATTCGGCGATGGAAGATTTCGGAGATCCCGATACCACGAGGTTGGTATATTTGGAGCTGTGAAGAATATGTCCGATGATGGGATAGGAAGTCTGCTTTTCCACATCCTTTTTGTCGATGATCTTATCGTTCAGGTAATCGCGCAGCAGGATAAATGCCAGCGGGATGATCAGCCCCAGGAAGAGGGCGATCATATTATTGAAGCCTTTTTTGGGGGTTACCGGGCTTTGTCCTTCGTTCATGGCCAGGTCGATGACCTCCGAGTCATTAAAGGTCGATGCCAGGGTGATCTGCGCTTCCGAACGTTTTTGCAGGAGATAGGTATAGAGTGAATTTCTGATCCCGAACTTGCGCTGAATATTGAAGAATTCCCGGTCGAGGGCCGGCAGCTCTGCGATGCCGGCATACAGCCCGTCAATGCGGCTGTTTATATCGCTGATGGTGATATTTGATGCATTGATGATGTTGTTTACGCTCTCTACCAGGCTTTTCTTGGCCAGGCTGATCTTTTCGTTCAGCGGGTTCAGGTAGGGATTTTTCTCGGTGGAGGTAGCCAGCAGGTCAACCTTTTCGCCGTAAAGTGTCAGCAGGTTTTGTATTTGCCCCGTGATCACCGGGTCTTCGATACCCATGGTGGCGGGGATGAGCAGTTCCCCCTCATCCTTTTCAATATATTGTTTCAGGTTTTCGTAGTACTTGGCTTTTACCAGCAGCGATGCCTTTTCTTCCTGCAGGCGGTAGAGCGTGGAAAAATAATGCTCGGTGCGCGACTCCAGTTTCATCACCTTGTTTTCGGTCATA